>JAOTWK010000095.1 GCA_029862935.1 Gemmatimonadota bacterium
TCGAGAAGCACGTGCCGCCGCGCAGGTTATGCACCCGAACATTGCCAACACGTACGATTTCGGCGGTCGCACTGGACTGATCTGGTACACCATGGAGTACGTGCACGGCAAGAACCTGCGTCGACTCGTGGAGAGCGAGGGCCCGCTCGCTCCGGACCGGGTGGTACGGATCCTCCGCGAAGCCCTCGACGCCCTGCAATACGCCCACGCGCGCGGCCTGGTCCACCGCGACCTCAAGCCCGAGAACATGCTCGTCGAAGATGGGACCGGCGTCGTGCACATCGTGGATTTCGGGCTCGTCATCGCCTTCGAGCATACGGAGGGCTTGGTCGGCATGGCATCGCATTCCGGCACGCCCGACTTCGCCGCGCCGGAGCAGTTGTTGGGAGAGCCCGTCGACCATCGTGCCGACCTTTACTCGCTCTCGTTGGTCAGCCTCTACACCCTGACTGGACGCCTCCCATTCGGCACGGGTTCGATCGAGAGCACCCTGGCGCGCCAGGCCTCCGGGGCGATTGGAGACCTCGACGAGCTGCGTGCGACAGTACCGAGCGGACTGCTCCGCGTGCTGGAGCGCGGGGCAGCGCGGTTGCCCGCGGACCGATTCGCGTCGGCGGAGGAGTATGCGCAGGCATTGCGTCAAACCACGCTACCGGGATCCAGCGGCTTCCGCGACCTCTTCCGCTGGTTGTCCGGCTCGTCCTGAGCCGCTCCGCCCACCGTGCGCATCGCGTTCGTCACCGCTACGCCACAGACCGTCCAATCAGGCAGTGGCACCTACGTCGCGTCTTCCGGCCTCGCCCGCGCGTTAGAGACTCTCGGGGTCCACGTCCGGCTCATCCACCCCCCGAAGCCCACTGGCCTCCTGGGGTTTACGGTCAACCGTCTGCGATTCAACCGGCGGCTCCGCGCCGACACCTTCGGGCGCGACGACGTCGTGGTCGGATGGGACATGGACGGCTACCGGTTGTCCGGAAACCTGCGAGTGCCATTCGTCGCGTACGTGAACGGCGTGCTGGCCGACGAAGCACGGTTCGAGCGCGGCTTCGTCGGCGCCTCGATGCGGCTCCAAGCACAAGCGGAGCGCAGGAGCGTCCGCTCTGCCAATCGAGTGCTCACCCTGAGTCGTTACAGCCGACAGCGGCTCGCCGACTTGTACGACATCCCCCGCGCATCGATCGGCGTGGTGCCACCCGCGTTCGATACCGACCGGTGGCAGGCGACGCGTGCGTCGGTCGAACCGCCGCCGTCCCGCCGGCCCCTCGTCTTGAGTGTGGCCCGACTCTATCCGCGCAAAGACCTGTCCACCCTCGTCAGGGCGGCGTTGCCGCTTCGTGAGCGCATTCCCGAGGTTCAGGTCCGCATCGTGGGTGACGGGCCGGAACGGCGTTCCCTCGCGGGGCTCGTCCACTCGCTTGGCCTCGAGCAGACGATCGACATGACCGGTCAGCTAGACTTCGTCGATCTCGTTGCCAGCTACGCGACGTGTGACGTCTTCTGTCTTCCCAGTCGGCAGGAGGGATTCGGACTCGTGTTCCTGGAGGCCATGGCCAGCGGCAAACCGGTCGTTGCGTGCCGGGAGACCGCCGCTGAGGAACTCGTGGAAGACGGGTCGAACGGATTACTCGTTCCGCCGCGTGACCCTGGTGCGCTGGCCAGCGCGCTGGACCGGCTGCTCGGCGATGCCGAGTTGCGCGCACACCTGGGCGCCGCGGGACCGCCACGGGCCGACCAGTACAGCCCTGAACGTGTGGCACGGCGGTTTCTCAGCGAGATCGAGACCGTGGCACCATGAGACAGCGAGACTGGTCGCACCGGAGGAAACTCGGATGACTATTCGCATCGCCCTGGCCCAGCGCGCGTCGAGTCCGGACGTGGCGACGAATCTCGACGGCGTACTCGGCACGATGGACGAGGCCAAGACACTGGGTGCCGATCTGTTCTGCGTTCCCGAGTTGGTGCTGTCACCGTTCTTCCCGCAGCACCAGCGATATGCCCATGCGGCAGATCTGGCCGAGCCAATTCCCGGACCGACGACGGACCGTGTGGCCGCGAAAGCGCGCGAGCTTGGTCTCGTGACGGTTTTCAACCTGTACGAGTCCGCCCAAGGGCAGTTCTTCGACAGTTCCCCAGTGTTCGACGCAGACGGCTCCCTCCTGGGAGTCACCCGAATGGTCCACATCACAGACTACGTGTGTTTCCACGAACGCGAGTACTACGCGCTCGGGGACCGAGGGGCGCCGATTTACCAAACAGCGGTGGGCCGAATCGGTGTCGCGATCTGTTATGACCGCCATTTCCCCGAGTACATGCGTGCGCTCGGGCTCGGCGGCGCCGAGCTCGTGGTCATCCCGCAGGCAGGTGGATTGGACGAATGGCCGGAAGGGATGTTCGAAGCCGAAGTGCGCACCGCGGCCTTTCAGAACGGCTACTTCGCGGCACTGTGCAACCGTGTCGGTGACGAAGATCGTCTCACGTTTGCTGGAGAGTCGTTCGTTGTGGACCCGACGGGGAAGGTCCTCGCTCGCGGCGCCCGCCTGGACGAGGACCTCGTCATGGTCGATCTCGAGTTGGCCGAATGCGCCTCGTCCCCGGCACGCACACTGTTCCTCAGGGACCGCCGGCCCGATCTATACGCCGACTGGCTGACTTCCTGACTGCACCGCCGGACGGGAACCCGATCGTTTGAATCCGGGGACGATATCGTCCTCTTGTTCCTTCGGCCGCAGGAAATTCCGCCGCACGAAGTCGTCGAAGTCGTCCAGCAAGGAGTACATGACCGGCACCAGCACCAGCGTCAGGAACGTGGCAAACGCCAGTCCGGCAATGACCGCTATCGCCATTGGTCCCCACCAAGCCGCTTGCTCACCACCCCAGTAGAAATCTGGCTGGAGGCGCGTATACGCCCCCATGAAATCGATGTTGAGCCCGACGGCCAGAGGGAACAGGCCCAAGATGGTCGTGACCGCCGTGAGCATGACGGGCCGGAACCGCGTCATGCCTCCCTGCACGATCGCCTCTCGACGGTCCAGCTTGTCGCGGGTTCGCAGGATGTCGATATAGTCGATCAGCACGATCGCATTGTTGACCACGACACCCGCGAGACTGATCACACCGACCCCAGTCATGATGATGCCAAACGGCATCCGGAACACCATGAGACCGATCAAGACGCCAATGGTCGACAGGAACACCGAACTCAAGATGATGAGCGGCTTGGTCACCGAGTCGAACTGCGAGACCAGGATGAACCCGATGAGCAGGATGGCGAGGATGAACGCACCCGTGAGGAACGCCTGGGATTCCGCCTGCTCCTCCTGCTGGCCGGTGTATCGCAGCATGTACCCGTCCGGCATGGAGGCCGCAAACTCTCCAAGTTCTTCCTGCACCTCGCGCAGCACGGCGTTGCCGTTGAATCCGGGCCGGACATCGGAGGAGATGGTCACGACACGGTCCAGGTCCTTCCGCTTGACCTCACCATACCCCTTGTCGATGCGCCACACGGCCACCGATGAGAGCGGAATCTGCGCACCGTCTTCCGAAACGACCGTGAGATCGCCCAACGCGTCGAGGTCATGACGGAACGCTTCCGCAAGTCGTACGGTGATGTCGTATTCGTCCTTGCCATCCCGGAAGGTCGACGCCTCCGTCCCATTGATCGCACTCCGAATGGTCGTGCCGATCTTTCGCGTGTTCACCCCGTACAGGGCCGCCTTTTCCCGGTCGACCTCCACCACGAGCTCGGGACGGCCTTCTGCCATGTCACTCTCGAGCCCGTCGAGCTTGGCAAAGATGGCCGAGTTCTCGAGCCGCGAGACCACCTGATCTCCAAGTTCCTTGAGCACCGTCGGATCCTGACCGGAGATCTCCAGGTTGACGGCTGAGCCGGTAGGTGGGCCCATCGGGGGCTCTTCGACCGACACGTCCGCACCCGCGACATCCCTCCCCACGATCTCCCGAATCCGCTCTGACGTCTCGAACGAATCGAATTCCCGGTCCTGGAAATCCACGAAGGTCACAATTGCCGTTGCGTAGTGCGTTCCGCTTCCCCCCTCGAATCCCCCGCTCACCTTGCTCCCTACCGTCGAGACGAGAGACTCGAAGTCGTTCTTGCCGACCACGCCACTCAATTCAGACTCGACACGGCGCGCGATCGAATTCGTCAGCTCCACCCGGGTCGCCAGTGGGGCTTCGACCTGGACATACACGTTGTTCGGCGGGATGTCTTCCGGAAAGAACTCGATCCCTGCATTGAACGCGCCGAACACCATGATTACCACGACGAACGTCACGGCGGCAGCGGCGACCATCCGCGCGCGGTGCGCCAATGCCCAGCGCACGAGACGCTCGTAGCGCTCGATCGTTCGCGGCAGCCCTTTGGTCATGATCCAGTGACCTGCGGGATGACCCACATAGTGGTGGAATCCGTACACGGCCGCCGCCGACAGGATCAGTAGGATCGCGGTGAGCGGATTGATGACGAGGAACACCAGGGTCACGAAACCGCCGGACCCAATCAAGAGCCACTTCATCGCCGGACGCATGGGTACCCGTGCATCCTCCGTGTCGAGCATGCGGGAGCACATCGTCGGCAGGATCACCAGTGCGACGAAGAGCGACGACGAGAGCGTGATGATCAGGGTGAACGGCAGAAACTTCATGAACTCGCCGACGATGCCCGGCCAAAACGCCATGGGAAAGAACGCAGCCAGCGTGGTTGCCGTCGATGCGATGATCGGGACCGCCACCTCACCCGTGGCGAACTTGGCCGCGCGAGCCCGGTCGAACCGTTTCTCCCGAAATCGGTAGATGTTCTCGACCACCACGATGGCGTTGTCCACCAGCATCCCCAGCGCCAGGATCAGGCTGAACAGCACCACCATGTTCATCGTGATTCCCGCAAGCTGAATCACGCTGAAGGACAGGAGCATCGACAGCGGAATGGCCAGCCCGACGAAGGGCGCCGTCCGCACCCCGAGCACGAACACCAGCACGGCGACGACGAGAATGAGACCCGAGATGATGTTGTTCTCGAGACTGCTCACCATCGCCTCGATCTCTTCGGACTGATCGGCCGTGATCTTGACGACCGTACCTGGCGGGAGATCGGGCTCCACCTGCGCGACCACAGCCTCGATCGCCTGCGCGGTCTCGATGATGTTCTCCCCACTGCGCTTCAGCACCGAAAGGGAGATAACCGAGTTGCCATCGAGCCGGGCGTAGCTGTCCCGATCCTTGAATCCGAAGTCCACCGTCGCCAGATCGCGCAAGTAGATGGGGCGCCCCGAGCGCGTCGCGACGACGATATCCGCAATCGGCGCGGTCTGATCGAACTCACCGGGAACGCGCACGAGATATTTCACGTCCCCCACGTCGATCGTTCCGCCGGGAACAGTGACGTTTTCTTCCTGCACGGCCTCGATCACGTCATCGAACGCCAGGTCGTAGAACTTGAGCTTTGCGAGGTCGACATCGACTCGGACTTCGCGCTCCAGGCCGCCCGCCAAGCGGACTTCCAGTATGCTCGAGATCTGTTCCAGTCGATCCTGCAGATCTTCGGCGACGTCACGCAGGCGCACCAGGCTATACGGCCCGGCAATGTTCACCTGCATGATAGGGAACTCCTCGGTGTTGATCTCGATGATCGCGGGTTCCTCGGCGGCGGGCGGGAGCTCGGGCTTGGCAATGTCGACCTTCTCTCGGACGCGCTGCAGCGCATCCGTCATGTCGACGCCCGCTTCGAACTCGACATTGATGCTGGAGTAGCCCTCTGCCGACACCGAAGTGATAGTCTTCACGTCAGTGATCGTGTTCAGTTCGTCTTCCAAGGACTCTGTGATCAGTGTTTCGATATCCCCCGGAGCCACTCCCGGGTAGATCGTGTTCACGATGATGTTCGGGATCACAATCTCCGGCATCGACTCCTTCGGAACGGCGAGATACGACCCGAGTCCGGCGATGACGAGAATCAGCGTCATTACGAACACGCTCGTGGGATGATCGACGGCGAATGACGTGAGGCGAAACTCCTTGAACTTCCGCTTCTGCCGCACGTCGGTCGACTGCAGTCGATGTGCCGCGCCTACCCCCGACTGGCTGACCTTCGGCTCGGGACTCTTCGCCTTTGGTGCACCCTTGCCTTTTGCCGCTTCGTCTGGGATACGAAAGGCGTCCGTCTCGCCGGTCCGGCGGTCCCCGGGCTCGCGCTCACTCATTCGCTGCCTCCCGGTGTGGCGACGATGCGTACCAGACTGCCCTCATCGACCTGTCGGTGTCCCGTCACGATCAAGCTGTCACCGATTGCCAGGCCATCGGACACGACGACACGGTTGGCGAAGGAAGGGCCCAGCACGACCGGTCGCGCTGCCGCGTGAAGCCGTCCCTCGGACGTCTCTGCCACGAACACCTGATACCCATCTTCCGTACGAAGCACGAGATCCTGCGACACGGCGATCACGCTGTCGAGCCGCATGCGTTCGACCTGCACGTTGGCCAGCATGCGCGGCTTCACGAGCCGCTCTCGGTTGTCCATCACGATTTCGATAGGGATGGTGCGGTTGCCGGGATCAACACTCGTCCCGACGAACTCGATGGTTCCGACGAACGCCTGGTTGGGCAGGACATCGAATGTGATGCGCGCGCTATCTCCGCGCGCGACATCGAGGGCATAGCGTTCCGGAATCCCGCCGATCACCTTCACCCAGCGGACCCCGACCACGCGGACGATCGGCGTGCCCGGCGCGACGAGCTCTCCGGCTTCCACGTATTTGTCATCGAAGATCCCGGCTACCGGTGCTCGGATTTCCGTTCGCTTGAGACGCTCCTCGAGCACGGCGAGCCGCGCCGTCGCTGCTTCTGCTGCCGACTTGAGCTGCAGAACGGCGATCTCGCTCCCGATGTTGTCCTCTTCCCAGAGACGCTGCTGACGCTCGAATTGCTCGACGGACACGTTCGCGACGGCACGCGCCTCGTCCACCTGTGCCGCGAGGACCGCATCGTCGATCTTCGCGATCAGTTCTCCTCGGCCGACCCAGGCGCCCTTCCGCGCGGCGAACCGCGCAATCCTGCCCGATTCCTCCGCCGACACGGTCACGTCGTGGAACGCCTCGACCTCGCCGGCAATGCGCACGTAGTCGACGAACAAGGCGGCCGCCACCGGCTTGATCTCGATATTCACGACCCGGGCACCCGTGGGCACCCCGTCGTCACCGACCTGATCGGCCCGGGCCTCACCGCCGTCAGACGGTGAGCACCCAACGAACCCGGCGAGCACGCCGAGCCCCGTGAGCACGAGTCGCACCGCCGTTTGGCGAGCCGCCCTGTGGGACCACCACCCGTCACTGAGCATCGTCATCTCCACGTTCCTCAATCTGTTCCCACGACACGGGGAACTCGCCGGCGACCTCGGGGACCAAGCCCACCGCTAGCTCCAGCTGCGCCCGTGCCGAGAGATGATCGTAAACTGCCTGGGCATAGTTGAATTCCGACTGCCGCAGCGCCACCTCGGCATCCGTCACCTGCAACTGCGACCCAACCCCCTCGCGATACTCCGCCGAAGCGATCTCGTAGCCGCGCAGCGCCTGTTCAACGGCACGGCGCTGACTGCGAGCGCGCGAACGAGCCTCACGAGCGGCATCGAACAGACTCCGCACCTGATTCAGCGTCTCTTGTTCGGCCCGCTCGAGACGTGTCTCGGTCTGCCGCATCGAGGCTCGGGCCTGGTTGACCCGTGCGAATCGCCCAAACCCACGAAAGATCGGCACTTCGACGCGCAATCCCGCCGCCGCCGTCTTGGTGCGCTGGTTGTCCGCTTCACCGAAGAAGTTCGGCGACCCATCTTCTTGTGCCAGGATGTTGTAGTTCGAGAACAGGGTGAGCTTTGGGAAGAACTCGCTCTTCTCGATGTTGACCCGGGCTCCCTCCAATTGAATCGTGCTTCTGATCTGCCGCAGATCGCTCCGGCGTCTGAGCGCCGAGCCAATCAGCACATCGACGTCCTCGTCTTCCACCTGGGGCAAACCGGCCAGCAGCATCAAGTCGCGATTCTCGAGCGAATTCCGGTCAATGTCATCTGGATCCACTTCGTTGAGCTGGCCTTCGAGTTCGATGCGCACGTCGGGATCGAGCCCCATCTCGACCAGTAGGGCACGCTCTGCCGCCGTCACCCTGTTTTGCGCCCGTTCGAGGTTGGCCTCGACGTTGGCCAACTCGACGTCGAAGCGCAGGACGTCGTATTCGCTCACCAAACCGGCACGAAACAGGGAACGTGTTTCATCCAGATTCTGCCGGACGCGGTCGATGCTCTCCTCCGTGACCCGCAGTTCCTCTCGAGTGAGCAGCGCGTCGAAGTACGCCTGCCGCACGGTCGTGACGACCTGTTGCGTGGTGCCGCGAACGACCTCTTCCTGGAGCGAGCGGAACCGGGCGGCGGCACCCACGCCGGTGACCACGCTGTACTCGAACAGCGGCTGGCTCACGTCGAAACCCGCTGTCCAGGTATTGTCGGTCCCGACCTTGATGGGTTGCAGCTCCCCGGGCTCGCCGCCGAAGAACTCGGCCGGCAAGAAAATCTCTTGCAGTAGCAAATTCCGGGAGTAGGACATGCTCGCCGAGATGTCCGGCAGGAAACTGCCCCAGGCTTCTCGTACCTGCTGCTTTGCGACCTCGACGCCGTATTCGGCATCCTCCAGCGTTCGACTGTTCGCGAGTCCGACTTGGATCGCCCGCCGCAGCGAGTAGGTCTCACGCTCAGGCTCCGTCTGAGCGGCTGCCGGCCGCGCAGTCAGTCCCAGGGCAGCCGCAACCACCGCCGTCGCGACACCCCGCCAGACATGTCGCCGCATTCGTTCACTCACGAGCCACCCCCTTCCCCACGACCCGCAGCGATGCCCTCGCGCACAAACGGGCCGAACGAACGAAACAGTTCGAGCGGATCGACTTGGAGACTGTCCCTGCTGAACTCTGGACATTGATCGATACGGCACGCCAGCGAGATCGTGAGCAAGCCGTGAGTGACGCTCCAGAGATACATGACCATCACGTCCGGGTTCGCGACGCGCATCGCGCCCGACGCCATGGCATCCTCGACCGCCTGTCGCAGCAATCCGTACCCCCCTCCGTGCGGCAACTCATCGAGCCGCGGAGGATCACCATGATGCAACCCGAAGAGGACGCGGAACGAGGACTGGTTCTCGAGGGCGAACGTGAGGTACGCCTCACCCAATGATCGAACGCGCTCCAACGACCCCTTTGGATGTTGCGCGGCCGCATGCTCCAGGTAGGAACCGAAGCGCTGAAAGCCGTGTTCCACGACCCGACGGACCAACGCGTCCTTGTTCTCGAAGTAGTGATAGATCGCGGTTGCGCTGACACCAACGCGTTCCGCCACCGATCGCATGGACAACGCATCGAGCCCGCCGACCGCCAAGATGTCTCGGGCCGCCTCGAGAACGGCTTGCTCGACATCCGGAGCACGACGGGCCTCAACCTCCTTCACGGCCATCCAAACCACCCTTCCACTTCTCAGAAATTGGGGACCCAGGCAACGCATGAGGTTAACGGTGTTAAGTTAACGGCGTTAACCGTAACTGGCCTTCCATACGCCGTCAATACCTCGCTTGTTTCAGGTCGGTTGGAGCCAACGAGAGAATGGACTCCCCATTGTGACGGACCTAGGACCACACCCCGCCGTCCTCCTGCTTCCCGGCATGACGCTGAACTCAACGCTCATGCCGGACCTCGGCGTTGCATCGTTCGCCGTGGACTTCAACGAGCACGCCCCGGCCACGGCGCGGAGCCCCGACGCCATCGCGATGGCGGATTACGTCGCGGCGCTCGACGAGGTGCTCGAGGGGGAGGAGTTGTGGCGGTGCCGACCACGACTG
>JAOTWK010000096.1 GCA_029862935.1 Gemmatimonadota bacterium
TCGATGTGCTCTTGCCCGCCGCCACAGAGAATGCGATTACCCGAAAGAATGCCGGTGATATCCGAGCCAAGGTCATCTGCGAGGGCGCGAACGGCCCCACCACGGCGGGCGCCGACCGCATTCTCGAGGAGAACGGTGTGTTCGTGGTCCCCGACATCTTGGCCAATGCGGGAGGGGTGACCGTCAGCTACTTCGAGTGGGCGCAGGACAGGATGGGCTACTTCTGGGACGAGGGTATGGTGAACGATCGGCTCGAAGGGATCATCACTCGCGCCTTCAACGACGTCAGCGCCCTGGCAGAGCGTTACAGAGTCAACATGCGAGTCGCGGCGTACATGCTCGCCATGGAGCGGGTCGCGGCGGTGCATCGACTTCGCGGCCTCTATGCCTGATGCGGCTACGTGTGTTCGCGGTCGGCCGGCTCAGGGAACCCTCAATTCGTGACGTGTGTGAAGACTACACCCAACGCATCCAACGGTACCTGAGCTTCGAGGTCCGTGAAGTACGAGAAGCGGGGCACTCCGATCGTGATGCCGCTGAAGCACGACGTGTCGAGGCAACCGCACTGTTGCGCGCCGTGCCGTCTGGACACAAGGTCGTGGCTCTCACGCGAACGGGGACCGCGCTCACGAGCGAAGAGGTCGCAGCGCTGTTGGCCAGCTGGCAACGAGAGCAGCGGGATGTCGCGATCGTGGTCGGAGGAGCGCACGGGCTTGATCGCTCGGTCTTGGACACCGCCGACGACTCTTTGAGCTTGTCACCCATGACACTGCCTCATGAGCTCGCCCGGCTCGTGTTGTTCGAACAGCTCTATCGAGCGTGCACGATCCTCCGTGGGGAACCGTACCACAAGGGCGGTGGGGAATGACTGAGTGGTTCGAGCAGTGGTTTGGCGAGGAATACCTGCATCTCTATCCCCATCGAGACGATGAAGACGCTGCGAACCTGACGGCGCTCATCTCCCGTCACGTTTCGCTGGACGGGTGCCGTATACTCGACTTGGCATGCGGACCCGGACGCCACGCAACACATTTCTATGCGCGCGGGGCCGACGTTGTGGGATTCGATCTGTCGATGCCTCTTCTCAGCCTGGCAAAGCATCGCAACGGCGCCGCGCGGCCGGTGCTCGTGCGAGGAGACATGCGGCGTCTGCCATTCCGTGACAGGGCATTCGACGTGGTCGTGAATCTGTTCACGAGCTTCGGGTACTTCGCGGATGACGAGCAACACGCCGTTGTCGTGCAGCGCGCTGCTGCGGCCCTGCGGCCGGGCGGCTGTTTCGTGCTGGACTACTTGAACGCGTCTACGGTCCGCACATCACTCGTGCCCTGCGAGGAGACCCGAGTTGGTGAGCGGCTGGTTTCGGTGAAGCGGAGAATCACGGACGATGACCGATATGTCGTCAAGGAGATCCATCTCGCCGATCAAGGACGGAGCTTCGTGGAGCGTGTTCGCCTGTTCACACCTGGTGATCTCGAGCACTTGCTCGCGGCTACGGGCCTCGTCGTGCATCATCGGTTCGGTGACTACGGCGGTGGGGAGCTGACGGTCTCGTCGCCCCGCGCCATACTCTTTGCGGTGAAAACGTGAGCCTGGTACTTCAGTCGACCCCGTTGGGCCCGACCGACCGTCTTGACCTCGGGCCGCTGGTGGAGCGGGCTCGCGCGGTGGATCCCTCACTTCGGAGTGCGTTCGTCGCGTACGATGAGGGACAGCGGCATCTGGACCACCTGTTCGACGGGGACGCTCTCTGCATCACCACTGGACAGCAACCGGGCATGTTTCTGGGTCCGCTGTTTACGGTGTACAAGGCGCTGACCGCAGTGGCGCTCGCGCGGGCCTGCGCCGATACGCTCGGTCGAGCAGTCACGCCGGTCTTCTGGGTTGCTGGAGACGACCACGACTTCGCCGAAGCCAATCATCTCTACTCCCTCAGTCCGGTCAACACGGTCGAGCGGCTCGTGCTCCGGGAACGGTCGCACGATGCGCCGTCGCTTCCGCTTTATCGCGAACGGTTGGGCTCCGACGTCGATGCCGTTCTCGCGCAATTGATCGAGCACACTCACGAGACGGAGTTCCGCTCGAACATTCTCGGCTGGCTATCTCGCCACTATCACGCAGAAAACGACATGGCCACGGCGTTTGCTGGAGCGCTGGCCGAGCTGCTCGGACCTCACGGGCTTGTCGTGTTCCGTCCAACCCACTCGGCCGCCAAGCGGGCCATGGCGCCGCATCTCTTGAAGGTTCTCGCATCCGCCACATCCGTCGACGACGCCCTCGTGGCACGCGCGGCCGCGCTCGAGGCAGAGGGACGAGGTGCGCCGGTGCCAGTCGGGGATCGCGCCACGCCCGTGTTGATCGAGGCAGCACTCGGTCGCGATCGACTCGTGGGCGACAAAGACCCATTCGTCGCTCGGCGCTCGCAGGAAGCATGGACCCTAGCACAGCTCGAGACGATGGCGCGCGAAGACCCGGAACGCCTGTCCCCCAACGTGCTGCTCCGACCGGCGATCGAGACAGCACTGTTTCCGACGCTGGCGTATGTGGCGGGCCCCGGTGAGCTTGCCTATCTGCCCCAGTGCGTCCCACTCTATCACCACCTGGACCTCGATCCACAACGCCCCGTGGCACGCTGGTCAGGCCGGATCATCGAGACGAAAGTGGCGAGAGTGCTGAACAAGTACTCGCTCGCTGTCGACGACCTGGCGGCGCCTGAAGGCAAGCTGGAAGCGCAGTTGGTCAAGGGTGATATGCCGGACGACGCCACCGCCGCGCTCTTGGCGCTCCGGGACGTTGCTGCGCGCGAGTATCCGCGACTCCAAAATGCTGCGGCAAGTGTCGACCCGACGCTCAAGAAATCGGTGCAGTCCGCGCTGAACACGACTCTGTCAGCACTCACCGACGTGGAAAAGCGCCTCACGGCACATCTCAAGAAACAAAACGACATCGTGGTGCAACAGGTCGCCAAGGCCCGCCACAATCTCTTTCCCCTCGGCCGTTCACAGGAGCGCGTGTTCAGCGTGGTGCCATATCTCATTCGCCACGGACCGGGCCTCCTCGATGCCATCCTCGCTGAAGTGTCGACCGCTCTCCCACCGCTCGACGCACCGACGCGCAGGGCGTAAGACGACACATGCTCTGGGCCTTTGCATTTGCCATTCTGCTCGTCGCGCTGCTCATCCCGATCCTCGCCGTGCTCTTCGACGCTCCGGCGTTCCGACGGCGCAGCTCGAGCCGCCTCGGCAGGTCACCACAGAGCGACGAATACGAGCTGCTCGCGCGGCGTCTCGCCACGGTCGAGGACGAGCTGGATGACGTGTCACATGCTGTGCGGGAGCTGCAAGACGAGGTGATGGTCCTGCAACGGCTGTTGGAGGCCAGCAACGCGTCGGACGTTTCGAAGCGCCTGCCCCCCACGCGAAGCTAGTAGATCATGACGCAATCCACCGGACGGCTCGCCACACACGTGGGCGCCGGCATTCTCGTCACTCGGATTCTCGGGTTCGTGCGGGAACGGGTGTTTGCCCACTACTTCGGGGATGGACCCGCCGCCGATGCGTTTCGGGCCGCGCTCAGAATTCCCAACGTGATCCGGAACCTGTTGGGTGAGGGCACCCTTTCGGCGTCCTTCATTCCCGTGTACGCCGGCATGATCGAGCGCGGGGAAACGGAGGACGCGCGGCGTCTGGCTGGAGTCATTGCCTCGCTGTTGGTCGTTGTCACGGCGGTCGCGGCGCTCGCCGGCATCGTGCTCGCGCCCATCATCACCGACGTCGTGGCCATCGGTTTTTCCGGCGTGCGCCGAGAGCTGACCATCACGCTCGTCGAAATCATGTTCCCCATGTCGGGAGTCATGATCCTCTCTGCCTGGTGCCTGGGTGTCCTCAACACGCACCGACGGTTCTTCCTCGCGTATGCGGCGCCGGCGGTCTGGAACATCGTGCAGATCGCGACCCTCCTGGTTCTCGGTGGTGTGCTGCTCGAACTGCGTTTGATCGTGGCACTTGCATGGGGCGCCCTCGTCGGCAGCGTGCTCCAAGTGTTGATACAGCTTCCCACCACGCTGCGTGCGGTAGGTGGAATCCGATGGCGGCTCTCCTTGGCGACGCGCGGCGTCCGCAACGTGATCCGGGCCTGGGTACCAGTCGTGTTTGGCGCCGGCGCCTATCAGATCTCGAGCATCATCGACACCCAACTTGCGTCACTCCTGGCCACCGGGGCGGTGGCGATCCTCGGATACGCGCAGCTCGTCGCCCTCTTACCGGTATCGCTGTTCGGCGTGAGCGTCGCCGCAGTGGCCTTGCCCGAACTGAGCCGTGATGTCGCCGCCAATGATGCCGACGCGCTGCGGGTGAAACTCGCGGTTGGGACGAGACGCATTGCGTTCTTTGTGCTTCCTGCCGCCGTCGCGTTCGCTGCGCTGTCGCAGGAGATCATCGCGGGTCTCTTCCAGACCGGCGCGTTTGGCCCCACACAATCGGCCATTGCCGGCGGGGTACTCGCCGCCTACGCGATCGGCATTCCGCCACAGGCCACCATCAAGCTGTTTGCCTCAGGCCACTACGCGCACGGCGATACGCGGACGCCCGTGCGCATCGCGATCGCTTCGGTCATCGTGTCAGCGATATCCGCTTACCTGCTCATGCAGCGATTCGGCCCGGCGGGAATCGCCCTGGGGGCGGCAATCGGGGCCTACCTGAACATGGGTCTCAACTTCGCCACATTGGGTCGAAAACTCGGACGGATCCTCGGGCGGGATCAGCTGCGGCCGATCGTCGCCTCCGTCATCGCGACGATCCCCGCTGCATTCGCAGGAACCGTCGCGGCGGGAACGCTCGGGACAGCGCCTCCCTGGACCTCGGCAGCCGCTGGGCTCCTGACCTTCGCTCTCGTGTACGGAGCCATCGTGTTGGCCGTCCGACATCCCGAGGCGCTCGGGCTCGTGCGACGTGGGGCCATCCGCCGACCATAAGTGCCGGCAAAGGCGCGCACCACTTCTGTTACTTTTCGAGTAATGGCCAACCAGCCGCCCGACCGGATTGCAAAGAAGCTGGCGTCACTGCCGGACGACCCCGGCGTCTACATGTGGAAGAACGAAAAGGGCGAAGTGCTGTACGTCGGCAAGGCCAAGCGGCTGCGCCAGCGCGTGCGGAGCTACTTTACCGCCGATCACGCGTCCTCCCCCAAGCAGCGCATGTTGGTCCGGCTCATCGACGATCTCGACACTTTCGTCGTGCCCTCCGAATCGCAGGCATTGCTGCTCGAGAACAACCTGATCAAGGAGTACCGCCCGCGCTTCAACGTGCAGCTGCGCGACGACAAGAGCTATCCACGAATCGCCGTCACCCTGGCCGACCCGTTCCCGCGGGTGCTCGTGGTGCGACGGCTCAACATCAAGGGGGCACGCTATTTCGGTCCGTACACGGACGTCGGTGTCCTGCGACGAACGTTGCGCATCATTCGCCGGATCTTCACCGTCAGGTCGTGCCACTACGACTTGCCGCGCGACGCACCCGAACGCCCCTGTTTGGACTACCACATCCAGCGCTGCCACGCTCCCTGCGTCGGGTTGCAGGACGAAGCGTCCTACCGCTCGATGATTGATGATGTCATCACGTTTCTCGAGGGCAAGACGGTCGATGTGCGCGCGCGCCTGAGAGCGCGCATGGACGCTGCGTCGGCGAAGCTCGATTTCGAGCGCGCCGCCGAGATACGCGATGCCCTTACCTGGTTGACCCAACTCGAGGCCCCGCAGACCGTCGAAGTCGTCGGAAGCCGCGATGCCGACGCCGTGGGCTTCGCACGGGACGGCGACGACGCGATCGGCGTCGTGCTCCAGATTCGCCGCGGCAAGCTGGTGGCCATGGCACAACGGTTTTTTCAGAACCTGAGTGAGGCTTCAGATGCGGAGATCTTGAGCCGCTTTCTCGTGCAACACTACCTGCTCATGGGCGGTCGCACTCGCCGCACCGTGCTGCCCTTCGTTCCGGAGGATCTCGAGGCGTTGCATGAGCTCGCAGCGGAATCGACCTGGGTCGTGCCCAAGCGCGGTGCCAATCAGCGCCTGGTCGCGCTGGCGGATCAGAATGCGCGCCACCTGCTGGAGAGCTTCAAGATCGAGTCGTTCGAGACTGATGAGCGCGCGGAAGACCCGGTCTACGCCCTGGGGCGTGACCTGGGACTCACGGTAGTACCACGCAGCTTCGTGTGCATCGACGTGTCCACCAATCAAGGGCGTGACACCGTGGGCTCCCTCGTGTGGTTCGAGGCAGGGCGTCCCAAAAAGAGCGAGTATCGCCGGTATCGTATTAGGGGTGAGGAGGGGCAGGAGGAGCAAGGGGGGCAGGATGAGCGGCCGGACGATTATGCCGCGATCCACGAGGTGGTCACGCGCTTCCTGCGCCGCAGACTCGATGAAGACAAGCCGCTGCCGGACCTCATCGTGATCGATGGCGGCAAGGGACAGCTGAGCGCAGCGCAAGCGGCTCTCGACGCGTTGGAGCACTCGGACCTGCCACTTGCGAGCCTGGCGAAGCGGGAGGAAGAAATCTTCATTCGTGATCGCCAACGCAGCATCAAGCTGGCGCCGCGCTCACCGTCTCTCCGTCTGGTGCAGCGTGCCCGCGACGAGGCCCACCGATTCGCCGTGACCTACAGCCGGAAGCGCCGCACCGATCGTACGGTCACGTCGGAGCTGCTCGCGATTCCTGGGGTCGGCGACGCCCGTCGACGGCAGTTGCTCGAGGCGTTCGGCAGCCTTGCAGGCGTTCGTCTCGCGACACCAGAAGAGATTGCTGCACTGCCTGGCTTCTCACTCAAACTCGCGTACCGAATCTTGGAGCATGTAAAGACATGACCCGACACTGGTCGCTTCATTGCTCGAATTGTGACGTGCAGACAGATGCGGAGGGTCTCCATACGGTTTGCTCCGAGTGCGGCGCTCCGTGGCTGGTGCATTACGACGCAGCGCCCGAGCCGAGTGTGAAGAGCAGACTCGCCGGCCGCCCGTGGTCGATGTGGCGCTATCTGGAGTGGCTGCCCCTCACGCGGGGGATGGAGCCAACGACGCTCGGCGAAGGTGGAACGCCACTGGTACGGGCCACGAGTCTGGGGCGGGCCCTGGGCGTCGATTCGCTGTGGATCAAGGATGAGGCAACGAACCCGACCGCCTCGTTCAAGGCGCGAGGCATGTCGGCTGCGGTCACGCTTGCACAACACTCCGGCACCACGGCCCTCACCGTCCCCACGGCCGGCAACGCAGGGGTGGCCTTGAGCGCGTACGGTCGGCGTGCCGGTCTCCCGGTCACAGTGTTTGCGCCCGAGACGACCCCGCCGCGGATTCTGGAGCAGATCCGAACGTTTGGGGCAGAACTTCACCTCCTCGACGGCCATATCGGTGACTGCGGCAGAGCCGCACGCGCCCACGCCAAAACCTCCGGTGCCTTCGACGTGTCGACGCTGCGCGAACCGTACCGCATCGAAGGCAAGAAGACACTCGGTCTCGAGATCGCCGAACAGTTGGGCTGGCGTTTCCCCGACGCGGTGATCTACCCGACTGGCGGCGGAACCGGTCTGATCGGCATGTGGATCGCGTTTCGCGAGTTGCTGGCGGCCGGCTGGGTGAAGGGGACCCCACCGCGGCTCTACAGCGTGCAATCCACGGGCTGCGCGCCGGTCGTGCGTGCGTTTGAGGCTGGGGCAAAGCGGACGGAGCCGTGGGAAGACCCGTGGACCGTCGCCTCCGGCCTCCGAGTGCCGACGCCGTTGGGTGGCGCCATCATCCTGCGAGCCCTCCGTGAGACGAACGGGGTGGCTGTGGCAGTGACGGACCCGGACCTCGAAGAAGGCACCAATCGCATGGCGACCACCGAAGGCATCGATGCGTGCCCGGAAGGCGGGGCGACCCTCCGCGCTTTCGAACGGCTGCTGCAGAGCGGGTCCATCCTGCCGAGCGAAGAAACGGTGCTGTTCAATACGGGCGCAGGGTGGCTTTATCGGTCGTAATGACTGATGTTTGACGCTTGAGTCTCATGCGAATTGCCATTCTCGATCCGGCCGCTGGCATCAGCGGTGACATGACGCTCGGGGCACTCATCGACAGCGGACTCGATGCTTCATGGATCGAGACCCTTCCCGCGCGTGTCGGGTTTGGGGCCGTGCGCGCAAACGTGCGGTCGGTGCAGCGGTGCGGCGTCCATGCGGTGCAGGTCGACTTCCTTATCGAGGTGGCCCACACCGACCATGGACGTTTGGTGCCGGAGCTCATCGAGATAGTGCGGCGTGCCGATGTTTCGGAACGGGTGAAGCAGGGGGCAACCAAGGCGTTCGAGCTTCTGGGTCGCGCCGAGGGACGTGTGCACGGTGTTTCGCCCGATAAGGTCCACCTGCATGAGGTCGGTGCGATCGACGCAGTGCTCGACGTGGTGGGCGCGTTGGAGGGGTTTGAGCGACTGGGGGTCGATGCCGTGTTCAACTTCCCAGTTGCTGTTGGCCGCGGCTGGGTGGATGCGGCGCACGGCAAGCTACCACTCCCGGCACCCGCAACTTTGGAGCTGCTCGAGGGAATCGAGGTCGTCTCAGATGGTCCAGTCAGTGGTGAGACCACGACGCCCACCGGCGCCGTTTTGCTACAGGTCTTGTCCGCCGGCCCGCCTCCCTCACCCTGGCGGCCGCTGCACACGGGATGGGGCGCCGGCTCTCGTGACCCCGAGGGTCATCCAAATGCTCTGCGGCTGATCGTGGCGGAGGCTGCGGCCGAAGCGGGCGTCGTGGACGTCATTGCTACAGACATCGACGATTTGCCGTTAGAATACCTCGAGACACTGCGCCGCGCGGTGCTTGACGCGGGCGCGGTGGATTGCCAAACCTGGCCGACGCAGGGCAAGAAGGGGCGGGTGAGCGTGCGTGTGGAGGCTCTCGTCGCTCCCGAGACGGCCGACAGGGTCACCAGAGCCCTGTTCGAGCACAGCACGACGGCCGGTGTCAGAAAATGGCGAACTGTACGTTCGACTTTACCTAGACACGAGCTTGTTGTGGAGCTTGAACGGGAAATTCGGGTACGTATTAAGGTGCGGGAGGGGCTTTTTGGGCAGCGATTGAAGTGTGAGTATGACGATGTGGTTGCCGCTGCCGGAACGCTGGGCCGCCCCGCACTGGAGATCGCTCGGGAAGCCGAGCAGCTGGCGCACGCAGCGCTCGAGAACGGACGCGAAGTTGATTCAGACATCGAAGGAGTAGAGGAATGAAGAAGCTGTTGGTTCTGGCCGGGGTGACCACGGCACTGGGGCTGGGGAGCGCGGGCGCTGTTGCGCAGGGCGGGTACCGTTCGCCACAGTGCGATCTCAAGACAGGCCACTTTCTCGTCAACAGCGGCGTGGTCTATATCAAAGGCGCCAGCGAGGAATCCGATCGCGGCAAGCGGGAGCGCATGCTGAACGACGCCCATCGGAACTTGATCGATGCGATCCGCCGCGGCCAGGAGAACAACCCGGCCGTCTGGTACTACCTCGGACGCTATTACGTGATGACGAACGATCTCGTTGGCGCCGATTCCGCGTTCGACCGCGCGGAAACCGGGGTGCCGGACTGCAAAGAGGACATCAAGTATTATCGGCAGATCTCCTGGGTCCCCACCATGAACATGGCAGTGGACTCCATGCGGGCTGGCTCGAACGACGGGGCGGTCGTCTTGCTCCGGCAGGCCTACGCGATCTTCCCGGAAGACAACCTCGCGCCCTACTACATGGCCCGGATCTACGGCAATGAGGGGGAGTTGGACAGCGCGCTGTTCTACTTCAAGGAGGTCGTGCGCGTAGGAGACGCCGACACCTCGCGCACCGAGAACTATGAAACG
>JAOTWK010000648.1 GCA_029862935.1 Gemmatimonadota bacterium
GTCACAGGGACTCCTCGCTCACGGAGTGCCGCATAGACTCGGAGCTCCTCCACCATCGGTCAGGTTGTTCTGGGTCATGGCAAGCATGAAGCGACGATCGGCGAGGGGAGAGCGGCACAAAAAAAAAGACGGGAACGAAGAGCATTATTGAAGCCCGAGTCCGAAGGAACCGTGCCTTCACAGCGACTCATGGCGTCCCACCTGGGCATGCCAGCGATCGCCTAACCGGGCACGTGGTCGAGCTTGTTGGCTCAATAATCCAGCTCTTCGCTCCCGCAATGGCTATAATAGGCTGGGTACCGAAACGCGTCAAGCAACCATACCCGAGAAACTGGTCGGAATGAACCGCTATCTCGTTCTCGCAGTTGCATGTATCGTCGTGTGGGTGATCCTGGCCTTTGGCCTCGCGATCCCGAGCGGCTGGGTGCACGTACCGCTGGCGGCAGGATGCATCCTCCTCGCGCGTGGGATCTTGGGTACCGGGACCCGCCAAGCCTAGATTTCCCAGTTCGAGAACAGCACTTCCCCGTGCGGAAGCTGCGCTTCGGGGTGTTCGTGCGACGTCATACGAAGGTCCGTCCAGCGGACGCGATACCCGCGCTCGATGAGCACCCGGTACGCGTCTGCGAACGCCGTCTGACACCGTATGGCGACACGCCGACGATGGGCGCCCGCTGCACACGCTTCGAGCGTCACCAACAGGCGCGCAAACGCGTCGGACGACTCGGCAAACAGCTTGAGCACACGCAGCTCGTCAGCCGTCCTGTCCACTGCAAGGGGTACGGCGTGCCATAACGCAAACGCCGCAACACCGCCGCGTCTCGTGAGCACGGTGGTGTCACCCAACTTGAGCTCGTGCGTCAACTCGATTTCGCGAGTGAAATCGTACCCGGGGGCCGAACGATCCACCCGCGCCCGGCATTCCTCGATGAGCGCCACCCGATCGCTGTCCGAGAGCTTCTTCAGGCGCACGTAATCTCCTGCCATGCGCCGGCGCGAGCCATCGCCGGTCATCGTCACCGTCAGATGTGCCGGCACGAGCCCGAGTCGACTGTAAAACCCTATGTTGTCGACGGTACGCGGCATCGTTTCGAGACCGAGGGTTGTCGCGCCTTGCCCGCGCAACCACTCCATCGCGGTCTCGACAATGAGCCGACCGAGCCCCATCTCTTGCCGATCGGGCCGCACGGCAAGCGGTCCCATCCACCCTTCCGTGCCCGACCGATGCGCAATGTTGAACGCCACGACGTCGTTTTGCTCGTCGTGCCACAGCATGGCCCCGTCACGGGCATCCTGAATGGCATACTCCCACACATCGGGATTGAGTTGCGGCACCCGAACACCCACCAACCCATCGCGTTGGTATCGCTCAGTGAACGCATCCGAGAAAATGCGGTTGAGCAATGGAATGTCCGTCGCCACCGCGGCGCGCGGGCCGACGGCGAGCCGTTCAGGCCGCCACATGCTCGCCCCCGAGTTCTACCTGGTTCTCGCTCACCTGGGCGGCGCCGCTCGAGCTGTCGAGCTCGAGCCGTAACACCCGATCGACTCCCTCGCGCACCGAATCGATGTGCGTGATCAACACCACCTGGGGAAATCGGTCCGCGATGCCGCGGAGCAGCTGCACGACATTCTGCCGTCGATGCTCGTCGAGGCTCCCGAAGATCTCGTCTAGCACGAGAAGCGACAGCGGCTGCCCAGCACGCTCCGCCACCATCTGACTGATCGCCAGTCGCAGCACCAACTGTAACACGTCCTCTTCTCCGCCCGAGATCACCGGCTTCACCTGGCCGTCCTCCACGATCAGCACCCGGTAGTCCTCGTCGAGCTCCAGCTCCTGATAGCGTCCATCAGTCAGCGCAGAGAGGAACTCCGATGCGCGCTCCGACAGTTCCGGACGCATGGTCGCATTGAGCTCCAATCGCAGATCGTGCAGGGCGCGGTCGAGCTCTTCGTGCAGGGCGAGGTCCGTGCGGGTCTCGACGATTTTCACCGCGCGTTCTTCCCGTTCCCGTTGGCGGCGGCGTGCGTGCTCGAGCGAGGTGTCGGCGGCACGCAAATCGCCCTGCATCGAGACCAGCTGCAATTCCGCCTCCCTCCCAGCCGCCTCGGCCACCTGGTAGCGCTCCCGCGCTGCGGCGTACGCCTCCTCGCCGAATCCCAGCCCCGTGAGTGTCTGTTCGAGCGCTTGCAGTCGTGCTTC
>JAOTWK010000649.1 GCA_029862935.1 Gemmatimonadota bacterium
CGGTCATGTTGCCGGCGGTCGACGCGATGGTCGTGACCCCTATCTGCCCGCACACGTTGCGCGTCCGACCGATCGTGATCCCCGGCTCGTCCACGGTCACCCTGGAGGTAATCCCCCGGGGCAGCGAGGAAGCGCTGGTATCGCTCGACGGACAGATCGGCTGTTCTCTCATGCAGGGCGAGCGGATCGTCACGCGACGTTCGCCAGTCGCCGTTCATTTGGTACGTCTCGGGCAAGATGGGTTCTTCACCCGGATGCGCCAGAAGCTAGAATGGGGCGACCTCAGCGACCGGGAGCGCCTGCTGCGTGCTGACTGAGCTCCGCGTCCGCGACCTCGCGGTCATTGCCGACGTCACCCTTCCACTCCGATCGGGCCTCAACGTCCTCACCGGCGAGACCGGGGCGGGGAAATCCATGTTGATCGATGCCCTGGCACTGCTGCTCGGCGAGCGGGCGAGTGTCGATCTCGTACGGCCGGGTGCCCGCCGCGCAGTGGTCGAAGCGGCGTTCGAAGGCCTGACTGGCGAGCTGTGCGGCATCGCGGACGAATTGGGCGTCGATGTCGAAGACGACCGCTTGGTCGTCCGGCGCGAGATCAATGTCGAGGGGAGAAACCGAGCGTGGGCCAACGGGAGCCCGACAACCGTCGGCGCACTTGCGCGGCTCGGTCGCTTGTTGGTGGACCTGCATGGGCAACATGAGGCCCAGTCACTGCTCAAAGGCGCTGCGCAGCGCGATATGCTCGATGCGTTCGGCGATGCCCTCACAGAGCGCGACAAGGTCGAGCGCGCCTACGAATTGGCTGCGCAGCTCAGACGTGAGGAAGCCGAACTGACGGCGCGTCGAGAGGATGTGGAGCGCCGCGCCGACTATCTACGCCACGTGGCGCGGGAGGTCACCGACGCGAACCCACAACCGGACGAGTACGAGGCGCTGAGTGGCGAGGCCAAGCGGCTGGCAAACATCGAAGACGTCACGCGCCTCACCGAGCGGCTCATACACGTGCTCGAAGAGGGAGAGGGCGAGGCCGCGTTGGAAGCACTGCGACAGGCCGGGAAGGCGCTGAACCAACTCGAGCGCATCGATGACACCGTGTCCCAATGGCGCGAGCTCCTCGACGCCGCCCACGCCAACGTCGAAGAGTTCACCCAGGCCGTTCGTGACTATGCGACCGAACTGGATGGCGATCCGGGTCGACTCGACGAGGTCGAACGACGGCGAGACGTGTTGTACCGTCTCCTCCAGAAGTACGGCCCGATGATGCAGGACGTGTTGGACACGGGCAAGTCGGCGTGGTCCGAGCTCGACCTGCTCGACACGGCCGGTCTCGATCTCGAGAATCTGCGAGATCGGCGCACGACGGCGGACAGCGATCTCGAGCGGGCGGCGGCGGCGTTGACCAAACGTCGCAAGAGTGCTGCAACGCGGCTTGCGAAGGCCGTCGACCAGCTCCTCCCCGGGCTGGGCATGAAAGATGGCCGCTTCACGGTTCGTGTGGTGTCAGCCCAGCAGATCACAGCCGCGGGGGCAGACCACGTGACGTTTGTGGTCCAGCTCAATCCCGGGATCGAGGCTCGACCGCTGGCGCACGTGGCGAGTGGTGGCGAGCTGTCGCGCCTCATGCTGGCCCTCAAGGTCGTCCTGGCTGGGCACGACGCGATCCCAACCCTCGTGTTCGATGAGGTGGATCAGGGAATCGGTGGTGATGTCGCGATCCGTGTCGCCGAGTCACTCGGCGCGGTCGCCGCTGCACGGCAAGTCCTGGTGATCACCCACCTCGCGCCCATTGCGGCGCGTGCGAATCATCATCTCACGGTCGCGAAGCGCCCCAAGGGCGGGATCGCGACTGCGGATGTGACCGTGCTGGGAGGCGATGCGCGGATTCAGGAGGTGGCGCGTATGCTGGGGGACAACAAGGATCCCATCGTTGTGAAGCATGCTGCGGAGTTACTGCGAAAGGGAGGTCGTCCTACCCGTTAGGCGCTGTAGACGGAGAGGCGTCAACTGAAGACTCATCCTCTCCCCCAAACCATCTCCAGAACAACCGCAAGTAGAAGTTGAGACTCACGGCCTTGGGTGTCAGGCCGCCGGAGCCCCGAAACGCTGCGCGATAGTCGATCCCGGCCTCGATTGGGAGCGCGGGCCCGCCACGTCCCTCCGCTGCTCGGTAGAACACGCCCCCCCGAAGCTCCACAAC
>JAOTWK010000097.1 GCA_029862935.1 Gemmatimonadota bacterium
CAGAACTTCGCGCCATCGGACAGTCCATGGGATATCGCCACGTCGAGGCGGGCCCGCTGGTTCGCTCCTCCTACCACGCATGGGAACAGGTGCAGCGCGCGGGCGTCACCGCGTAGCGCACACCTGGAGACATCACGCGTGGCTCAGCCTATTCCAGTCGAACCGCTCGACCCTGATCGCGTCAACTTCTATATCGGGTTGTTACGCCGCATGCTGTTGCTGCGGCGCTTCGAGGAACGTGCCGGGGAGGCTTACGCGCAGGGCAGGATCGGCGGATTCTGTCACCTGTACATCGGCCAGGAAGCGGTGGCGACCGGGGCGATAGCCGCCCTGCGCGAAGATGACTACGTGTTCGCCAGCTATCGCGAGCATGCGCATGCGCTCCTCAGGGGCACGGGTCCGCGGGCGGTCATGGCCGAGCTGTTCGGCCGCGTGGATGGATGCTCGAAGGGCAAGGGCGGCTCGATGCACCTGTTCGACGTCAAGAACCGCTTTATGGGGGGACACGGCATCGTGGGGTCGCACTTGCCGTTGGCGGCGGGTGCGGCATTCGCGATCAAGTATCGCGGCGATGATCAAGTTGTGATCTGCTTCTTCGGCGAGGCGGCCGTCAACATCGGGGCCTTCCACGAGACGCTGAACATGGCTGCGCTGTGGGAGTTGCCGGTCGTCTTCCTGTGCGAAAACAACCGGTACGGCATGGGCACGGCACTCGAGCGTGCCGCCGCCGTGTACGATGTGTATCGGCGGGCCTGCTCATACGATATGGCCGAAGAGACCGTCGATGGCATGGACGTGCTCGAGGTGCATGCCGCAACGGAGCGCGCGGTCGCCCGGGCCCGCCAGTACCGACTCCCCACCCTTATCGAGGCACGGACGTACCGCTACATGGGACACTCGATGGCCGATCCGATCCACGGCCATTACCGCACGAAGGAAGAGCTGGAGGAGCAGAAGCTCAAGGATCCGATCGAGCAGCTCAGTCAGCGACTCATCGACCAGGGCTTGTTGCCCGATTCCATGCGCGCCATCCTCACGCAAGCGGCCGAAGACGAAGTACAGGATGCGCTCACGTTCGCAGACGAGAGCCCGGATCCCACCGACCAGCTCTATACCGACGTGTATCGGGACTGAAATGCCGATCGTCACCTACCGCGACGCGCTGAATCAGGCGCTCCGCGAAGAAATGGAGCGCGATCCCAACGTGTTCCTGATGGGTGAGGAAGTCGGCGTCTATCAGGGGGCGTACAAGGTGAGCCGCGGCCTGCTGGAAGCCTTCGGGGACAAACGCGTGATCGACACGCCAATCGCCGAGCTCGGCTTTGCGGGTGTGGGCGTGGGCGCGGCCATGGTGGGCCTTCGTCCCGTCATCGAGTTCATGACGTGGAACTTCGCCCTCCTTGCCATCGACGAAATCGTCAACTCGGCCGCGAAGATGCTCTACATGTCGGGCGGGCAAATCCCGGTCCCCATCGTGTTTCGTGGCCCGGGCGGAGCGGCGTTGCAGCTCGCCGCCCAGCACTCCCAGGCATTCGAGTCGTGGTACGCACACATCCCCGGGCTCAAGGTGGTCGCACCCGCAACGCCGTACGACGCAAAAGGACTCCTCAAATCGGCCATCCGGGACAACAATCCGGTCGTGTTTCTCGAAGGGGAGATGCTGTACAACCTCAAAGGCGACGTGCCTGACGAGGACTACACGATTCCGTTGGGACAGGCCGATATCAAGCGCGTCGGATCCGACGTCACGGTGATCGTACACTCCAAGACCCTTGCCGTTGCGGAGAAAGCCGCCGTGCGGCTCGACGAAGAAGACAATCTCGCCGTCGAGATCGTGGATCTCCGGTCTCTCCGACCGCTCGATACGGACACGATCGTCGCGAGCGTGCGCAAGACGAACCGATGCGTCGTGGTCGAGGAGGGGTGGCCGTTCTGCGGAATTGGCGCCCAGGTGGTCGACGAGATCCAGCGCCACGCGTTCGACGATCTCGACGCCCCCGTGCTCCGCGTCACCGGCGCCGACGTTCCGATGCCCTACAACAAGCAGCTCGAGCGCGCGACCAAACCCACGCCGGACAGGGTGATAGCAGCCGTGAAGCGCGTCACCTACCGCGACTGACCACGATGGCAACGAAGGTGTTCATGGAGGCGTTGTCCCCGACCATGGAAGAGGGGAAGGTGCTCACGTGGCACAAAGCCGAGGGTGACGCGGTTGCCGAGGGTGACATTCTCGCGGAAGTCGAGACCGACAAGGCCGTGATGGAGTTACAAGCCCGCGGCGCGGGCGTGCTGCGCAAGATCCTGGCACAGGAAGGTGCGACGGTCGAGGTGGGGAGCCTGGTGGCGGTGATTGCGGCGCCCGATGAGGACCTCGGTGAGGAGGAGGGGCAGGACGACAGCGGCCGGGCGGCAGAACGGCAGGACGACAGCGGCCGGGCGGCAGAGCGGCAGAAGATGGCGACGGAGCCAGCTGCGCCCTCCGCCCCCTCTGCGCCCTCTGCCCCCTCTGCCCCCTCTGCCGCCCGTACGAAGTCCTCTCCCCTCGCCCGTCGTCTCGCCGCGGAACGCGGCATCGATCTGGCGAGTGTTCGGGGCACGGGTCCAGGCGGTCGCATCATCAAGCGTGATGTCGAGGGGGCCGAGCTCGTTGCGGAGGCGCCAATGCCAGCGCCAATCGTGGCCGGCGTTCCAGGTGCCGACTTCAACGACGTGCCGCTCAGTCAGATCCGAAAGACGATCGCCAAACGCTTGGTGCAGTCATTGGGGCCGGTTCCGCACTTCTTCCTCACCACCGAAGTGGATATGGAGCGCGCAGCGGACACCCGGGCGGCCCTCAACGCACTGGAGCAGGGTCCTCGTATTTCGTACAACGACATCATCATGAAGGTGGTCGCCATCGCCTTGCGGCAGCACCCGGCCTGCAACGCCTGGTGGCAGGACGACCATGTCCGCTACTTCGAGCGGGTGCACCTGGGTATGGCGGTCGCCGTCGAGGACGGTCTCATCACTCCGGTGATCCGGGACGCGCATCTCAAGTCACTGCGGGAGATCGCCCAAGAGAGCAAAGCACTGGCGGACCGCGCACGCGACCGAAAGCTCACCCCTGAGGAGTACACGGGCGCCACGTTCTCGGTGTCCAACCTGGGGATGTTCAACATCGACCAGTTCACGGCCGTCATCAATCCGCCTGAAGCCGGCATCATCGCGGTTGGCACGATCGCCGAAAAACCGGTTGCATGGGACGGCGAGGTGGTCGTACGCAAACGGATGCGCCTCACCATGAGCTGCGATCACCGCGTGATCGACGGTGCCACCGGCGCGGCGTTCCTCCAAACGGTGAACCAGATGCTGGAGAACCCGCTGGTGATGGTATGGTAGGGAGCCGTCAGCTGTCAGCCGTGAGCTATCGGCTCCTGCGGAGTGGCTGACAGCGAATAGTCGAAGATTGAGAGCTGAGAACCAATGACTACCACCACATTCGACCTCATCGTCCTCGGCGGCGGGCCCGCGGGTTACGTGTGCGCCATTCGCGCGGCACAGCTGGGTCTCGAGACCGCGCTCGTCGAGCGGGACAAACTGGGCGGCGTGTGCGTCAACGTCGGCTGCATTCCCAGTAAGGCACTGCTCCACTCGGCCTACGTGGCCAATCTGGTGAACCACGACGCCAAGAGCCTCGGTGTCACCGTAGGCGACGTGACGCTCGACTTCGGAACGGCCATTTCGCACTCGCGGAAAGTGAGCGATCAGAACTCCAAGGGTGTCGGATTCCTGATGAAGAAGAACAACGTCACGGTCATCGAAGGGACGGGAATCCTGCAACCGGGACGGAAGGTGATGGTGGGGACGCAGACCTACACGGCAACCAAGGCCGTGGTCATCGCGACGGGTTCTCGCGTGAAGGGACTTCCGCAGATTGGGCTCGAGCTCGACAAGGAGCAGGTCATTTCCACAGACGAGGCGCTGTTCCTCGACACCGTCCCGCCATCGATCGCGATCGTCGGGGCGGGCGCTGTCGGCTGTGAGTTCGCTGACATCTTCAACGCCTTTGGTGCGAAGGTGACCTTGATCGAGGTGCTGCCTCAGATCCTCCCGCTCGAGGACGAGGATGCGGCGGCCACACTCACTCGAAGCTTCAAGAAACGTAAGATCGACATCTTGACGAGTGCCAAGGTGAAGGGAGCAAGCGTCGGCAAGGGAATCGTGACGCTGGAAGTGGAATCTGGTGGCTCGACCAAGACACTCGAAGTCGACAAGGTCCTGATGGCCGCCGGCCGCGCGCTCAATACCGAGGGGAACGGATTCGAGGAGGCAGGTGTCAAGCTCGATGACCGGGGCTTCATCGCCGTCGATGACCACCTGCGTACGGCGGCCGACGGGGTGTACGCGATCGGCGACATTGCGGGACCCCCGATGTTGGCGCACAAGGGCAGCCGTGAAGGCGTCTTCGTCGCGGAGGTGGTCGCCGGAAAGCAGCCACACCCCATACGCTACGACAACATCCCCAGCGTCACCTACTGCCATCCGGAAGTCGCGAGCATCGGGCTCACCGAAGCCCAATGCAAGGAGCAGAAGCTCGACTATGTCGTGGGCAACTTCCCGCTGAGTGCGAATGGCCGCGCCAGAGCCGTTATGGAGACAGAGGGGTTCGTCAAGATCATTCGCGACAAGCGCTACGGAGAGCTTCTCGGTGCGCATATCGTCGCATCGCACGCCAGCGAGTTGATCCACGAGCTCACCGTCGCACGAGAGAACGAGTACACGGTCGAGGAAATCGATCTGGCCGTGCATGCGCATCCCACCTTGTCGGAGGCGGTCGCGGAGGCCGCGCTCGATTCGCTCGGGCGCGTCCTCCACATGTAGAACGTGAGCACGAACGACCCGGTCGGCACCGCGGTTGCGAGCATCGGCGCCGGAGCGACGAGCGGCGCCGCCGTCATGACCGCCGGCGTGCTCCTCGTCAGACTGCTACAGAGAGGCGACCCGCACAACCTTGCCGCTCAACCCGGCACGTGGATCCTCGGATCGAGTGTGTTCCTCGGGCTCGCGGTGGCCGCCACGACCGGCTGGCTGTCGACTCGGGCCATTCCGGACACCTGGCGTCGAGGGGTCACCGCGGCGCTTTGCGTCTTCGGGGCCGTGTTGTTGGCGGTGGTGGCCACCGCAGCCGACATGATCGGCGGAGCACCAGCCCTCAGCGTCTACGCAGGGTTCCTCGTTGTCGCTGCCGGCATCACGCACGGTATTGCGCGCCGGGCCGCTCGCCGATGAGTCACGAGCTGGCCGTTGTCGGGCTGGGACGGATGCCCTACGCCGAGGCGCTCTCGGCGCAACGACAGATTGCGCAACGGCGCATCGACAAGGAACTGGATCGCGACCTGCTGCTCCTGGTCGAGCATGCGCCAGTCGTCACCGTAGGGCGCTCGTCCACCCAGCAGCATCTCCTCGCCTCACCAGACGCCCTCGCGGCGCGAGGCGTCGAGCTGTTCGAGATCGAGCGTGGCGGCGACGTGACGTTTCATGGCCCGGGACAACTCGTCGGGTATCCGATCTTCGATCTCTCGGAGCACCGACGAGACCTCCATTGGTTCCTGCGTCAGATCGAGGCCGCGTTGCTCCACGCGTTGGCATCGCTCGGTGTGCAGGGGGAACGGCGAGAGGGGTACACCGGCGTGTGGACCAACGGTCGCAAGATCGCGAGCATCGGCATCCACGTGAAGCAGTGGGTCACATGGCACGGGTTCGCCCTCAACGTGACCACCGACCTGTCCTTCTTCGACCTGATTGTCCCCTGTGGGATCAAAGACGTGGTGATGACCAGCGTCCGGCGGGAACTTGCCGAGCGCACGCCGCGAGATGTGTGGACCCGCGCCGCCGACGCCATCGTGCTCGGGTTCGGCGAGACGTTTGGGCAGGTGGCACAGGCGGTGAACCTCAGCGAGTTGGGCCTTACGGACGACTGACAAGGACCGTCAGTTGTCGGCCATTCAGTCATCAGCCATCAGCCGTCAGCCGTCAGCGATCAGCTGCCGCTCTGCCGCAGTAACGCCTCTGCCCCTTCTGCCCCTCCTGCCCCTACCCCCCCATCTTCTCAAAGAACCGCCCGAACACCCGGATCCCGTTGAGGAACTGATCGACACCGAGTTTCTCGTTCGGGGCGTGGAGCCGGTCGTCGGGCAGGCCGATCCCGGCCAGCAGGACTGCCGCACCCTCTTTCCCGAGGGCCGCGACGATGGGAATCGAGCCGCCCGAGCGCGTGAGCACGATCCCGCGTCCCTCGACTTCCTCGAACGCCTCGTCCATGACGCCGAACGCCGGGTGATCGATATCGACAATCACCGGATCGGCACCGTGAATGAACGACACGGAGACATCGGCGTACTTTGGTGCGGCCTGCTTCGCGGCCTTGACCAAGAGCCGCTCGACCTTCTTCTGCCGCTGGTTGGGCACGAGGCGCAGGCTGACCTTTGCCGTGGCCTCGGCCGGTATCACCGTCTTCGCCCCAGGTCCCGTGTAGCCACCGGTGATCCCATGGATCTCGAACGTCGGCAGTCCCCAAAGACGTTCGAACACGGAATAGCGCGTGAGTCCGGTGAGCGCCTTCGATCCGACTTCCTCCCGCATGAACTTGCGCTCGCTGAAGGGCAGCTTGTCCCACGCGTCACGTTCCCGCTTACTCGGCCGAACGACGTCGTCGTAGAGGCCCGGGATGCGGATCTTCCCGGTGGGGGATTTGAGCTTGGAGAGTACGTGGACCAAAGTCTCGTGCGCGTTCGGCGCCGCACCGCCATAGAGACCCGAGTGCAGATCGCCCTTGAGGGTCCGCACGGTGATCTCGCCATAACAGATGCCACGGAGGCCAATCTCGATCGCGGGCCATCCGGGGGCGTAGTACTGCGTGTCAGCCACCAGCGCCGCATCGGCCCGCACCAGTTCCGGTCGCTGCTCGACCAAATCAAAGAGGATCTCGCTACCCGATTCCTCTTGGCCCTCGATCAGAAACCGCACGTTGACTGGAGGTCGGCCCTTGCCGAACACCGCCTCGAACGCCTTGACGATCGCGAAGAACTGGCCTTTGTCGTCGGTGCTGCCGCGCGCGTAGATGTTCCCGTCACGAATCGTCGCTTCATAGGGTGGCGAGTCCCAGAGATCCAAGGGGTCCGGTGGCTGCACGTCGTAGTGCCCATACACGAGTATCGTGGGTTTGCCCGGGACTTTGGGGCCCTCCGCCAGCACGACCGGATGCGTGTCACTCGCCAGAAGTTCGACCGTCGGGCAGCCAAGAGCACGAAGATGATCGGCCACCCAGTCGGCGGCTCGCCGACAGTCGGCGGCGTGCTCGGGAGACGTGGATACGCTGGGGATGGCCAAGAGATCCTTCAGTTCGTTGAGCATCCGCTCACGGTGAGATGCGACGTACGATTGCAGATCGAGCATGTCGGGCACGCTTTCAGAAAGAGAGTTCAACGGCCTGGAATATACGCCCCTTGCCGCACGCGGTCATTGGCCCAAATTGCGAGCAACCTCTCTCAGGGAACCGACATGTCCGACGCTCCAGTCGAGCGCACCAGCCTCGGGATTCGCGCGATCACCAAGAACCAGGTCGAATACGCATCGGACTTACTCGAGCTCGAGGATTACATGCGACGGCTCCTCGTGATGCCGGATCTCTCGGTCAAAGTCGAGGTCCCCGCGCGCATGGACGACGGCCGTATGGAAGTCTTCCAGGGCTATCGGGTTCAACACAGCTCGGCGCGCGGACCGTGCAAGGGTGGCATTCGCTACCATCCGGAGGCCGATGAGCATGAGGTGCTCGGGCTCGCCACGACCATGACGTGGAAGACCGCTCTGCTCGAGATTCCATTCGGCGGCGCGAAAGGCGGCGTCCAAGTCGATGCACGCCAGTTGTCGACGCGGGAGTGTGAAGGGATCACACGCTCGTTCACGAGCCGCATCGCCATCGTGCTGGGACCCTACCGGGACATCCCCGCCCCGGACATGGGCACGAATCAACAGGTCATGGCGTGGCTCATGGACGAATACTCCAAGCGGGCCGGGTATTCGCCCGCCGTCGTGACCGGCAAACCGGTGTCGTTGGGCGGCTCACTTGGCCGCGAGGAGGCAACCGGCCGCGGCGTGATGTACGTGATGCAGCAATATGCGGAGGACTTCGGTATTCCCTACCGCGACGGTAGGGTCGTGATCCAGGGGTTTGGCAATGTGGGTGCGAATTTGGCACTCCTGCTCCACGAACAGGGTGTAAGAATCCTCGCCGTCAGCGATGTGGATGGCGGATTGCACAACGACAAGGGCCTCGACATCCCGAAGCTCTTCGTGCACAGCTACCAGCAGCGCAAACCCGTGAGCGAGTTCCCCGGTGGTGACGCGATCACCAATCTCGAGCTGTGGAACATCTCATGTGACTGGCTTGTGCCCGCGGCTCTTGGTGGCGTGATTGGCCGAGAGAGCGGAGCACCCATCGTCGACTGCAAAGTCGTCGTGGAGGCGGCGAACAGTCCGGTCACGCCGATCGGCGACAAGATCCTCGAGAAGCGCGGGATCACGGTACTGCCAGACTTCCTGGTCAATGCCGGGGGTGTGGTCGTGAGCTATTTCGAGTGGGTGCAGAACCTCCAGCAACACCCATGGTCCCACGAACAAGTCAACGAGTTACTGCGCAAGCGCATGCTGAAGGCGTACCAGGAGGTGCTGAAGATCGTGCGCGAACGCAACGAGACCTGGCGCACGGCCGCGTTCATGATCGCGCTCGCCCGGGTGGCAGAGGCCGAACGGCTGCGTGGTCAGTGACGTTGCTCGCCGGCCAGCTCGTGGATGACGGAGAACGGTTCAACCTCGTCTGACGCCGTGACCGCCTCCCTGATGCGCCGGACGGCACGACGGAGATCCCCGTCGTGGGACGCGAGGATGTCGTCGAACAGCCCCAAGTCCTCGCGGTAGATCCGCGCGGCGAGGAGGCTCGCGTTGTTCATGGTGCGCGCGGCCAACCGTGCACCATCATACACCTCGAACGCCTCTGCCAGCGGGCCCCGGAGCTCGTCGCGTGCGGCTGCGAAGACGCTGTCCCGCCGTCCCTGCAGCACGCTCCACGGTAACTCGCGCGCGTAGAGCGCCTCGAGCTCACCGGTGAGCCGCGCATAGAACTCCGCGAGCCGAATCTGGTCACGCCACCGCGCAGCCGCGCGTTCGGCCTGCACCGTGTCGCCGTAACTCGTAAAGTATGCCTCGGCACCGCGATAGCCCACGAACATGGCGAAGCTCTCGTCGAAGGGCGTGGCGTTCGGCACGTACAGGGTGTTGTGCGCGATCTCGTGGATCACCAGCTGTACCACGTAGATCGGGTCGTTGGCAAGAGCGGTGGACAGCAGGGGATCGTTGAACCAGCCAAGCGTCGAGAAGGCCGCCGACGGCCGGAGATACGTGTCGTAGCCCCGCTCCTCGAGCGCCAGCGCCGCCCGACGTGCGTGGTCGAAATCGAAAAAGCCCTTGTACGGGACGGTGCCTACGATCGGGTACCACCATGTGTAGGGCGTGAGGGCGTCGCGCGGGCTCGCTGTGAGCACCAGTAGCAACGTGTCACGCTCGACATCGGCAAACGTGGTATACGTCTCGCCGGCCGCGAGGTCGAGGCCGTCCGCGGCGAACCGACGCACGTCGAGGACGAGACGGAACTGATCTCGCCGCTCGTCCGGAACATCGGGGTCTGCGGCAAGTCGCTCGAGGGGCCGACGCCGGACAAGAATGCGAGCCTCCTCGTAGGCCGCCCGCAACACGAACCGCACCTCTCGACTCACGAGCGCCCCAAAT
>JAOTWK010000650.1 GCA_029862935.1 Gemmatimonadota bacterium
TCTGGTCATTGGAGGAGTCCATGCCCAGCTCATGGCGGTAGATCAAGTGCGACCGCAGGGTCTGCGGATCCTGTTTCGTATAGAAGAGCGTCTTGTTGTCGTTGGCCCACGCGATATTGGATGTGACCGAGTCGAGCACGTCGGGATACAGCTCACCGGTCCTCAGGTTCTTGAACTGCACCGTGTAGATGCGGCGGCCGACGGTGTCCGTCGCGAAGGCCAGAATGTCACGTCCTTCGCTCACGTCCCAGTTGCCTACCGCGAAGAAGCCATGACCTTCCGCCAACTTGTTGGCGTCCAACATGACGTCCTCGGCGGCGTCCATCGAGCCCTTCCTGCGGCAATAGATGGGGTAGCTCTTTCCCTCTTCGAAGCGGGTGTAATACCAGTAACCATCGCGGTAGTACGGTACAGACTCGTCAGTCTGCTTGATGCGGCCCTTGATCTCCTCGAAAAGCCGTTCCTGCAACGCCTCGGTGTGCCCCATTTGGCTCTTCGTCCATGCGTTCTCCGCCTCGAGGTAGGCAACGACATCCGGGTTGCTCCGCTGGTTGAGCCAGTAGTAGTCATCCATCCGCACCTGCCCATGGGTCTCCAGCTTCGCGGAGATCTTCTTGGCGATCGGCGGGTGTGAAGGCGTGGCCTCTTGTGTCACGGCAGGAAGCGGCAGAATGAAGGCGATGAGTGTGCCGAGCAAAGCGGCCCGTCGATCCAGCGTTGCCATGGTGGGGTTCTCCGAGAAGGATACAGTAAGGCGAAGGGAGCGACGTGAGCCCTGGGAGATATGGGTGTGCGGACCGGAGACGTCAACGCCTGGGCTACCGCCGCCCACGCCGTGGTAGGCCCTGACATTCGGTAACTTGTAAGCACCAACTGCATACGTCATGGGAATCTACACACAACCCAATGCCTGGCTCTGCGGGCCCTTTGCGCTCAAGCACGCGCTGCTGCTGCTCGGTATCCGGGCCGACGAGCACGAGCTGGCCGCGCTTGCGGGCACGACGGAAGAGGGCACAGACGAAGAAGAGCTGGCGCGGGCAGCCGGACGATTCGGCTGCACACTGGGGACCAGCCGCTACATGGATGCCGAGAGCTGCCACCGCGCACTGATGGCGTATGTGGCGGACGGCATCCCAACGCTTCTCTGCATCGAGCAGTGGGACCACTGGGTGACGGCCGCTCATGAAGACGACGGGACGTTTGTGATCCTGGATTCCCGTCATCCCGCGGTATTTCGGCTCCTCCCTTGGGAGTATCTGCGCAAGCTGTTGGTGTTCCACCCGGGCAGTGGTTCAGCCACCACGGGGATCTACGATCTCCACCCGCTCGTTGCTCCGGAGTCTCGGCGACTCAAGCCCGCGCTCAGTGTGGCGCGCGCGCGCTTTGTCCAGGAGTGGGAGCACCGCGACATCGCCCGAGACTGGCTCGGACTGCTGGATGATGCGCTCAGCTTTGCGGAGCAGGTAGCGGAAGACGCCGATCCGAGAGGGTCTCTGTCTCCAGGCAGCTTCTTCGGGCGCCATGAGCCGGATCTGTTGGACGCTGTGAGTGCGACGAACGACGCACTGCAGCGAAGCCGAGCTCGATCCGAACTGCGGGCGCTTCGCTTCATTGCCGATGTATATGGGCTCCGCATCCCTGCCACTGGCCAGCGAGAGGCACTCGAGCACTTGCGTGCCATCACGCAACGTCGAATGGGTCGAGAGGGAACCGCACGGTGAATCGGAGACTATACTTGGCAGGTCATCGCACTCGGAGTTTCACATGAGTGACCGTCGCGCTTTCTTGAAAACGTTCGGGACAGCTGCCGGTGCCGCGGCACTGGCCGATCTTGCCACGGCAAGGCAGGTGGTCGCTGACGAGCTACGCCAGGTCCCTCGAGACATCCCGCTCGATCGCTTCGTGGCGCTCCGGGAGCGTTATCTCCTCGATCCCGAGATCCTTTACGTCAATCACGCGTCCATCGGGACCATTCCCCGGATGGTTCACGAGGCCAGGGTGCGCTACCAGGCACTCTGCGAAACGAATCCTTGGGCGTACATGTGGAGCGACGAGTGGCAGGAGCCGCGTGAAAAGGTGCGCGTCAAGGCCGGCCTGATGCTCGGGTGCACTTCGGAAGACGTGGCGTTCACGCACAATACGACCGAAGGGTTCAACGTGCTTGCCCTCGGGCTGCCCCTTGGTTCGGGAGACG
>JAOTWK010000651.1 GCA_029862935.1 Gemmatimonadota bacterium
TAAGTTACGTCGGGCGGACGGGTGACACCACAATCAACCTTGTGTCTACGACCACAAGAGCACCACCGATCCAAAGTTCTGATTCGTCTCGAGATACCAGTGCGCCTCCGATGCCGCCGTCATCGGAAACGTCCGATCCAGTACGGGACGTGCATCTCCATGATCGAACATGGGTAGCACGACCTCCCGAAACGACCGCACCACGGCCGCCTTCTCCTCACACGATCGGCTCCGCATCGCCGTCCCAATCACCATGAGACGCTTTCGCAGCAGGTGCCCGAGATCTAGTGCAGCCGTTCGACCTGCCGTGAGGCCCACGACGACAATCCGTCCTTTGGGCGCGGTGGCGGCAATGGTGCCTGCGAAGTAGCTGCCGCCCACCAGATCACAGACCACATCGGCCCAATCTTGGAACGCCACGGGAGGCAAGAACTCCCCCTCGACGAGGAGTGGGTGGTCCAGACCCAAATCTTTTGCCTTGGCGAGCTTGTCGGCCGTCCGCGACGTCCCTGCGACAGTTCCGCCACCTGCTCTGGCTATCTGCAACGCGGCCGTCCCGACGCTGCTGCCCACCGCGTGAATCAGCACCGCATCGCCCTGCTCCATCTGCGCCTGACTGAGCGCATCGTGTGCTGTGAGGAAGGCCTCCGGCACAGCCGCCGCTTCTGCGAACGACCAGGCCGCGGGAATCGGCACCGCGTGCGTTGCGTGCACCGTCACGTACTGAGCGTATGCACCACCCGACACGAGCCCCATCGCCCGGTCGCCCGGCGCCCAGGCTTTGACGGCGCTTCCCATCTCCCGAACGGTTCCGGCGAACTCGAGACCGGGCACATCCTCGCGCACGCCCGGCGGAGGGGGGTACTGCCCTCTCCGTTGCAGGACGTCCGCCCGGTTGAGGCCCGCCGCAGCAACCTCGACCAACAACTCCTCGGAACCCGGATTTGGCCGTGGAATATCTGCCTCGAGAAGGACCTCCGGACCACCGAACGTACTGATACAGATCGCGCGCATGAACGCAAAGCTCCATCGCAGACTCGGTCCGCGCCAGCCCATACGGATCGACGTGCTCTCCGCCGCGTCAACGGGGCTGGACGTCTCTCGGCGTTATCTTTCACGGCCTCATGTCCGATCAACACTTGGAGCGATCACCGCTCGTGGCACCCGACGTCGAAGGCGTCCGACTCTTCGTCGAGGCCGAGCAACGCTTCGGTGACCTGCTGCAGATCCTGCAGCTCATCGCCGCGTCGTCGGAGCGGGCACTGTTCGTCGCGCGAGACCGCGTGCTCAAACGGCGCGTCGCGCTCCGCGTGCACCTCCAACCCGACACACCGCTCCGATCGTGGTTCGAGCGTGAAACGGAGCTTCTCGCGGCGCTGGATCACCCGGTACTCCGACCCGTCTACGCCGCCGGCTATCGAGACGATTGGGCGTTCCGCATCGTCAAGTGGATTGATGGGGAGAGCCTGACCGATGCGGTGCTGCGCGGACCGCGCCCGATCCCGAGCGTCCTGCAGCTCGCACGCAACCTGGCGACGGTGCTCGAATACGTGCATGCACAGCACATCGTCATTCGCCACTTGGTCCCGGCTACCGTGATGATCGACATCGTCGAGCGCACACTCGTCACCGACATGCGGTACGCCAACGTGCTGACCGATGTTGCCGTCACGCCCCCGGAATCAGCGACGAATCCGTTCTTGGCACCCGAAGTGCGCCATGGAGGGGCCGGCGAACCCGGAAGCGATATCTACAGCGCTGGCGCGCTGCTCTACCTTGCTGTGACCGGACGCGTGCCGGCGTTGGACCCGCACGCGTTCGAGCCACCGCGGGCGGTGCGGAGCGCCTGTCCGGCGGTACTCGAACGCGTCATCGTCCGCGCGCTCACTGCTGACCCACAGGACCGCTACCTCACCGCCGTCGAGATGGCCAATGAGCTCCTGTCGGATCTGGGCGACTTCACCGTACCAGTCTCGCTCGCGACCGAGCAAAGCCCGCAGCCCGAGGACGGTGGGGCGTGGGAGCAACGATTACGGCGTGCACTGGGCGACGACTACGAGTTGCTCGGGGAACTGGGCTCTGGCGGATTCGGCCGAGTCTATCGGGTGCGCGACCTCACACTGGAACGCGAAGTAGCGCTCAAAGTCCTGCATCCGTTCTTGACAAAGGACCCGACGGTTGTGGAGCGGTT
>JAOTWK010000098.1 GCA_029862935.1 Gemmatimonadota bacterium
GACCCGCCGTTCGCTGCCTCCAGGAGCCCCGGCTTGTCCCGCACGGCTCCAGTGAAGGCCCCCTTGCGGTGACCGAACATCTCGGACTCGAGGAGAGATTCCGGCAGGGCGGCACAGTTGATCGCGACCATCGGGCGGCTGCTCCGGCGGCTCTGCTGATGGATGAACTGCGCGATCAGTTCCTTGCCGGTGCCGCTTTGCCCGTCGATAAAGACGGATGCATCAGTACGGGCCACCTTGCGGGCGAGCTCGATGGCCTGCCTGAATGCGGGAGCGCTTCCCAACACCGTAATCTGATCGCTGTGGCCGTGGACGGCTGCGGCGGCCGCGTTGAGCTCTTGGGTCTCACGGGCCACCACCACGGCATGGGCAGCTCTCCCGATCAGGATCTGGAGTTGGGTCGCATTGAACGGCTTCGTGAGGTAGTCCCAAGCCCCGGCACGGAGCGCTTCGATGCTCGACTGGACACTGGGGTTGCCCGTCATGATGATGGCAATCGTGTCGGGGTTTGCATCGAGGCAAGCCTTCAGCAGATCGAGGCCTGTCACCTCGGACATGTAGAGGTCGATCAAGACGATGTCGAAGGGGCGTCGAGCGAGGACGCTGAGTGCTTCTTGACCTTTGCCGCAGACCTCAACGGTGTAGCCGTCACTCGCGAGGAAGGTGCAGCAACTCTCGCGGAGGGTTCGCTCGTCGTCGACCACGAGGATGCGGATGCTCTCCTTGGCCTCGCGGTCAAGTTCCAAGAGGTCTCCTGCGGCCGCTCCGTTGCTGACACCCATGCTAGACTCCCCAGCCGTTGGCGTGTCCGATTCCAATTGCTTAGCCGAACGATGTCACGGAGCAGCCTTGCAGGGATCGGGCCGTTGCACGCCGCCGCCATGCGTGCCGGTTCCTCTGGATCTGGGCGACGCACCCCCTCAACCGTTGACGAGTGTTGCAAGTACGCAACAGCAATGGGCCAATGTACGATGTGCGTTGTATGGACGCAACACTGGGGTCGAGAAGGCCAGTGGGCTCAGAAGATGCAACCCATTGGGTGAAGTCCTGTTTGGCGACGCATTGGGGGAAAGTGAGCGGTCTCAGTATTGCGTCATGTTCGATTGATTTCGACCTTATTCGGGCGCGCCAGAGATTGCGGTTGAATGCCGACAACGCTAGGGGATTAGGGTCATGGTTGACCAGCCACCAGACGATACGACGAGATACCATGCGGTAACGGCTCCCGGTCAATCCGGGTTGCCGGTGCAGCCAGGGCTTCTTTCCCCCAGGGAGTTCACCGGGGAAGCGGAGCCGTCGCTGAATCTGCGCCGGTACCTAGATGCGGTGATGCGGCGGAAGTGGTTCGTCCTCCTCGTCACCCTGCTCGGGGTTGCGAGCGGGTACGCCGCGACGCGGTTTTCCACCGCCGAGTACACCACCGAAGCAACGGTTTGGATTGAGACCCCCATTCGGGGTGACAGGAGCGGACCGATTCAACAAGGCCTGCTCTTGGAATCCTACGCTTGGGTCGACTTGCTCAGGTCCTACGAGGTGTTGGACCAGGCGGTTCGCTCGCTCCGCCTCTACGCGCGGTTCCCTGCGCTGGACTCGGCCTTGTTCCGCAACTTCGATCTGCGGCAGCAGTTCGTGCCTGGTCGCTACGGGCTTCGCGTCAAACTGTCTGGCGATTCGCTCGTTCTGCTGCGTGACGGAGCCGTCGTGCTTGAACGGGTCGCTGTGGGCGATTCGGTTGGGTCGTCGATGGGGTTTGCCTGGGTACCTGACGAATCCGAACTCAGGGGCGGCCGGCAGGTGGAGTTCTCGATCACGTCGCCGCGTGAGGTAGCCCGTGTGCTCGCGCAGAGACTGAGGATCGACATGCGCCAGGAGAACTTTCTCCGGGTGGGCTATTCGGGCTCAAATCCGCAACGCATCACGGCGACGGTAAACACGGTGTTGGAACGATTTGTCGAGTTGGCGGCTGAGCTCAAGCGTCGCGAACTGACTGAGAAGGCGGCCTTTCTCAATGAGCAGCTTGCGGACGCTGCCGGCAACCTCACGGAGGCGGAGTTCGCGCTCAGGGACTACCAGATCCGAACGATCACGCTCCCTTCTGAGCGAGCCTCGCCCACCGCCCCAGTCCTCGCCGCGGATGCGACGGCACGATGGGAGCTGACCCAGGATCCGGTGTTTGGGGAGTTCTTCCGCATGCAGCTGGAAGTTGCTGAATCCCGTCGTGATAGGGAGGCGCTTGTCCGCGCCCTCGCTCAAGCCCCAGAGTCAGGTCTTGCCGTCGAAGCGCTCGAGGGAATTGGCGCCGTCCAGCGGTCGACCGAGTTCATGCAGGCGTTGACAGAGCTTACCGACAGGCGCGCGCAACTTCGAGCACTCCGGTACCGATACACCGACGAATTTGGGCCAGTACGCAGATTGTTGGACCAGATCGGAGACATTGAGGGCCGCACGGTTCCCGGGCTGGCTCAGGCGCTCATAGCGGAGCTTTCCGCCCGTGAGCGGGCGCTGGGAAGCGAGCTCCAAGCGACGTCATCGGAGATTCGTCAGATTCCCCCTCGGCGTATTGAAGAGGCTCGACTCGCTCGTGACCTCGAGATCGCGGAGGTTCTTTACACCAACCTCCAGCAGCGATTCGAGGAAGCCCGTCTCGCTGAGTTGAGCAGCATCCCCGATGTGCGCATCCTCGACGAAGCTGTCGTGCCGCTGCGTGCCACGAGTCGGGGAGCGCGGAACTTGTTGATGCTCGGGTTGCTCGGTGGATTCGGCCTCGGCGTGCTTGGCGCCGTGGTGCTTGACCGCGTCGACCGGCGCGTGCGCTATCCCGAGCAGGTTACTGACCAAATGGGCCTTCCGATCCTTGGAGTCATTCCGCACATGAGCGGGATGCGGAACGGTCGGCGGTCTGCCGACTCGGCGCCTGTGGTGGAAGCGCTGCGCGGGATACGATTGAATCTCGTTCACGCCTACGGCTCCGCAGGACCTGTGGTGGTCACCGTGACGAGCCCAGGCGCGGGAGATGGGAAGTCCTTTGTCGCGTCGAATCTGGCACTGGCGTTTTCCGACGCCGGGCACCGGACCCTCCTCATTGACGGAGACAGTCGGCGGGGTTCGCTCCACCGGGTGATGTCCGCAGCCAGAAAACCAGGTCTCATGGATTGCCTGGCAGGGAGGGTTCAGGTCGAAACCGCGGTACAGAAGACCGAGTACCCGCTCCTGCATTTCCTGGGTGGAGGCACGCGGATGTCGGGTGCACCGGAGCTGCTGGGGTCACCACAGATGGTTCAGCTGCTGACGGCGCTTCGCTCGAACTATGCCGTGATCATCGTCGACAGCCCACCACTCGGTGCTGGGGTCGACGCATTCACCTTGGGCACGGTGTCTGGAAACATGATCATCGTGCTGAAGACAGGTGCCACCGATCGGGACGAGTCTGAGGCGAAATTGGACCTGTTAGACCGACTGCCAGTTCGGTTGCTTGGCGCCGTCCTCAACGGGGTGAAGGATCAAAAAGCCTATGGGTACAAGTACTACTCGTATTACATGCCAGGCTACGAGTACGAGGTTGAAGAGGACGACAGGTTGCTAACAGGGGCGGACTAGTCGGGTCGGAACCACCGCACGACCTCCGCGAACCCTAAGATTCCCCCGTCTCGAACGGTTGAATCCAACTGTTCCCGTTCGATTTGGACTTCCGGAGCGCGATCGTTGCACGCTTCAGGAGATCCCTCGCATCCACCGGCGATTCGCGCACGTTGGCCACTGCGTCGAACCCCGCCCGGAGGTCGATGGCCCCGGGCACGGGCCCCGCTTGACGGATCGCGGCAGCCAGCCGCTCGGCCAGCTGCACGGCGCCCGGAGCGTCGGTGCTCGGCGCGAGCACGGCAATCTCGGTCTTGCCAAGCCGGCCTATCGTATCCGAGATCCTGCCGCTCGCACGAAACGCCGAGGCGAGAGACTTGAGTTCTCCGATCACTCCTGCCTCATCATCTTCGTTGGGGACGGCGGCCGCGAAGACAACACATGCCAACGCACGGCGTTCGCGATAGGCCCACGAGGCGAGCTCGTCCGCACGGCGCTCGAGCCCGCGAAGGTTGTAGAGTCCCGTCAGCGGATCGAGCAGCCCCTCGTTCCGCGACCGCTCGGACGCGAACTTGGCTTGCGCATACGCGTCCAGGCGCAGCACCACCTCTTCGGCGTCAAGCGGATACCCGAAGACGTCCCACGCACCTGCTCTCAGGGCGGCGAGCCGTTGACTGCGCGACGGACGCTCAGGGCTCGTGATGATAATGGGTGTCTCGGGTCCGACTAGCGGTTTGTCGCGGAGCATGCGGCAGAACTCGAGCCCCTCGCCGTCCGGCAGGCTGATGTCGATAAACACCGCGTCCGGTACGTGAATCGCAGCGCGCTCGAGGCCTTTCTTGCCCGTGTAGGCTCGCATTACCGCGAACCCATTGGGGGCCAGGATGCTCTCCAGCGAGCGAGTCGACCACTCCTGATCGTCAATGATCAGGACAATTGGTGGCCGCGGCTGACGTGCACGATGTTCCATGGTCCTCGATCTCTCCACGCCTTCTGGATGTACCGGGGGCGACCGGGGCGGCGCCATGAGCGCTCGACTCCGATTCGATGAGCGATGGCCGCAAGGTCCGGGCGCGGCTTCCGCTCCCGCAAGGCCGCGGCCAAGGAACGACTGAACTCGTTGCCTGGCAATCATTTGCGCGCGACGTCACTGAAGCTGGTAGCCGTGGCACTCGCTGCGGCGCAACGACACCGGTCCACGGAGTTGCCGCAGGTGCGCAACGAATGGTCGCGACTATGCCCGCATCCGCGGCGCCTCCGTCAGGTCCGTAACCATATGACTGTTAACCGGTTGGGCTCTCACAGCGAGACCGGTGGCGTATGGCCCCGAAATTGACTTGGAGGGGGACGTGGATAGGGAACGTCAACGTGCAGCGAGCGCGGTGGCCGGGTTTCTCAGAGGAAGGGTCGACGAGTGCTTTGTAGCAGCTGCGAAGGGATCATTCAGAGGCGCTCTTCACTGAGGCGCGTCGAACCACGATATGGGCAGACGTCAACGTCTGCTCGATTACGGCTGTTGCTCTGCGAGCGCTGTGGAGCGGTACTCCCGGCATCCCAAGCAGACGATTACTTGCTGCGCCGTGTTGCGCAGCTCTCGAGGTTCGGGATCGGCGCCGAATCGGCCCCGATCCTCTCTAGCGCGGCGTTTGGCGACTGAGCATGTGTGGCATTGTCGCCTACGTGGGCCAGAGAGAAGCTGCACCACTACTTCTAGAGGGCTTGCGCCGCCTTGAATATCGCGGTTACGACTCGGCCGGAGTAGCGATCCAGAACGGGACCGGCCTTGACGTCCGCAAGCTCGCCGGCCGTGTCCAAGGCCTCACAGACCTTCTCGCACAGGCTCCGGTCGCCGGGCGAAGTGGCATCGCCCACACGCGATGGGCGACCCATGGGGCGCCAAACACGTCGAACGCACATCCCCACACCGACTGTTCCGAAACGCTGGCGCTCGTTCACAACGGGATCATCGAGAATGCCGATGCGCTCCGAAAGAGGCTGACAGCCGCCGGGCACCAGTTTCGGACCAACACCGACAGCGAGACGGTTGCCCACCTGATAGAGGATGCGCCTGGGCAGACGCTCGAAGAGCGCGTTATCGTCGCGCTCAGACAGGTGGAGGGGGCCTATGGACTGGCGGTGATTTCGGTCAGCGAGCCGGGGAAGATCGTGGCAGCCCGCAAAGGCTCTCCAGTGCTATTGGGGATCGGCGATGATGAGCTGTTCGTGGCGTCTGACGCTGCGGCGGTCATGGAGCACACGCGCTCAGTCGTCTATCTCGACGATGGGGACATTGCCGTGCTTACTGAAGAGGGGTATCGCGTTCTCGATGGCGATTCCGAAGATTTGCAGCGGCCGGTGTCGGCCATCGACTGGGACGTCGGGGCGATCGAGCTGGCTGGGTACCCGCACTTCATGCTCAAGGAGATCTGCGAGCAAGCGGACAGCGTTGCGAGCACCCTCAGAGGGCGGTTGATGTTCGAAGAGGGCACGGCCCGACTCAACGGACTGAATCTGCCGCCGTATGAGGCAGACAAGATTCGGCGGATCGTGATCCTCGCGTGCGGAACGTCCTGGCACGCCGGTTTGGTGGGTCGCCATGTCATCGAAGAGTTGGCCGCTATCCCGGTGGATGTCGAATACGCGTCCGAGTACCGCTACAAGACCCAGATTGCGGTGCCAGGCACCCTCACCATTGCCATTTCTCAGTCCGGTGAAACCGCGGACACGCTCGAAGCCATGCGCGTTGCCAGGGTGCTGGGCTCCCGGTTGGTCGGTATCGTGAACGTGGTGGGGAGCACGATCGCGAGGGAATGCGATGGCGGCATCTACCTACATGCGGGTCCGGAGATCGGTGTAGCGTCGACGAAGGCGTTCACGTCGCAGATCGTGGCACTTCTGCTGCTCGGGCTGCACCTGGGTCGCCGGCGAGGGCTCTCGATTGGACAGGGCCAAGAAATGGTGCACCAGCTCGCGCGACTTCCGGAGTTGGTCAATCAGGTGCTGGAACTCGAGCCGATGGTCGAGCGAATTGCCGGTCACTACGCGGAGGAGCGGAATTTTCTCTATCTCGGTCGTGGGGTGAACTTCCCGGTCGCGCTGGAGGGTGCTCTCAAACTCAAGGAGATTTCCTATATCCACGCGGAGGGATACCCAGCTGCCGAGATGAAGCACGGGCCTATCGCGTTGATTGACGAGAACATGCCGGTTGTCTTCATCGCGCCGCACGACGATGTCTACCCGAAGGTGCTGACGAACATGCAGGAGGTGAAAGCGCGTGGCGGGAGGATGATCGCGGTCACGACCGACGGAAACGGAGAACTGAGCGATCTAGTGGACCATCAGATGTGTTTGCCGAAAGCCCCACCGCTTCTCTCGCCCATCATCACGTCGATTCCGCTGCAGCTACTGGCGTATCACATTGCGGTCTTGAGGAACTGCGATGTGGACAAGCCGAGAAACCTGGCGAAGAGCGTCACTGTCGAGTAGCGAGTCGAACACTCACCGATTAGGTTGCCATCCATGAACCGTTTGAGTCTTGTTTTCGTACTTCTGATATTCCTCGTGGCGCCGCATGTGCTCGCAGCCCAGCAAGCCGACAGCCGCGATCCTGGTCGTGCGTTCCTGTCGCGGGCTGAGCTCGAGAGCTTAGGGGCGCGATTCCGTGGCTACGCGGAGTCGCCCGCTTACAGCCAGCAGTTGCGTGCTCGCGCTCGCGCAGAGGCAGATCTCATCCAAGCTCGTTTGACCGACGGTGATTTCGAGGTCGGCGATCGTGTGCTCCTCATTGTCGAAGGTGAAGAGGCGATCTCGGACACCTTCACCGTCAACCGCGGGCAGGTTCTGCGGTTCGGAGAAATGGGTGAGTTGCAGCTCAAAGGTGTGCTGCGGTCCGAATTCGAGCCCGAGATGCAAACGCATCTCGGCCGATTCCTGCGCGAGCCGCAGACGCGAACCCAGTCCTACCTTCGGATAGCCGTCGATGGTGCGGTGTCGCGCCCGGGCTTCTATATGGTACCGGCAGACATCCCGATGGCCGACGCGGTAATGTTGGCCGGCGGCCCGACTGAGAGTGCCAAATTAAGCGACATTCGTATCGAACGCGGCGACCGGCGAACCTGGAGTGGCTACCCGCTCCAGGAGGCGCTGGCCGGCGGCATGACGATCGACCAAATGAGGCTCCGCGACGGGGATCGGATTGTCGTTCCTATGAGGCGCACCTTCACCCAGGATACGGTGAGGACCTTCGGGTTGCTCCTCGGGATACCTTTGACCATCGCAGCGGTCATCGCGCTCTTCTGAAGACGCCGCTCATTCCCCACGAAGTCCTGCCCAGCACGGAATCGCGCGAGACCGTGGGCATCGCGACATCGTGTCCGAGCGGAGCGATCCAGAATACGCTCGCTCAGGGCGACTTTGTTCCTGAGGAGCGCAACACGTTCGCTGCACATACCGTGCGCTCTACGCCATGAAGGTTCTTTCAGTCGTTGGCGCACGTCCCAACTTCATGAAGCTCGCGCCGCTTGCTCGGTCGCTGTCGAAGCGCGGAGGTGTGAAGCACGTCATCGTGCACACGGGCCAGCACTACGACGTCGAGATGTCTGCGTCGTTCTTCTGTGACCTCGGCATCCCGGAGCCGGACGTCAATCTCGAAGTGGGTTCCGGCAGCCACGCACAGCAGACGGCACAGATCATGGGACGGATTGAGACCGTGCTACTGGAGCAGCGACCCGACGTGATTCTGGTGTACGGTGATGTGAATTCCACGGTGGCTGCGGCGTTGGTCGCCTCGAAGTTGGGAGTCAAGGTCGGTCACGTTGAGGCGGGACTCCGCAGCCGCGACTGGTCGATGCCCGAAGAGATCAACCGAGTGGTGACCGACCGTTTGGCCAATCTCCTGTTTACGCCCTCGCGAGACGGCAACGACAACCTTCGGGCTGAAGGCGTACCCAACGGTCGGATTCACTTCGTCGGCAACATCATGATCGATTCCGTGACCTATGTACTACCGAAAGCCCGACAGCTGAACACGTCTGAGCGATACGCGCTGACGGATCGCGAGTATGTGGTTGTAACACTCCATCGCCCGTCGAACGTGGACTCGGCGGACACGCTTGGAGAGTTGCTGCGTGCGCTGGAGCAGATCGGGAATGACTACCCGGTTCTGTTCCCCGTTCACCCACGTACGAAGCAACGAATGGCACAGTTCGCTCTCGAGCCGCCTGAGAATTCCGGAGTCCGTCTTCTCGAGCCGATCGGGTACCTCGAAATGCTGAGCCTGGTGGACCGGGCGGGGTTGGTCATCACCGACTCGGGTGGGCTGCAAGAAGAGACGAGCTTTCTGGGCGTGCCGTGCTTGACCGCTCGGCCCAATACCGAGCGCCCGGTCACAATCGCGTTGGGGACGAACGAGCTCGTTCCGTCGCAGTGCGGGCCTATTGTCGAGGCCGCCCGGAAGCGCTTCGGAGCGGTGCGAGAGGGCGCAGTAATCGAGCTGTGGGACGGACACGCCGCCGAGCGAATAGCTGACATCCTTGAACGTTCCGTCTAAGCAGCAGACGAATCCGGCAGCGCTTCGAAGTAAAAATGGACACCCCTCGGAATCGAGCACGAGACCGCGATCTCGCCTCGATGGTCGAGACTATCGGGAGCGGAGTAGCGTTCCGCTAGCTAAAGGATGAAGCGCCGTCTTGCCCGCGGACTGGACGAGCGCGGCTAGCTTTCCAGCCCGACGTCGCCATGCCGGACCCACAAAGAATGTGGCCTGCGGCAGAGGCACGCGCTGGCATCCAAAACCGGCCTTGAACCGACCCAGGCCCGAGTCTTCGTCTGCGCCGCCCAGGTTGAAGACGGCGACCCTTTCCGCCCTCAGCTCTGTCGCGATGGCCTGCACGAGGAAGTGCGAGGCACCCACCGCCATGCCCTCGGGTGACGTGCCCGCAGAGTGATAGTACGCACCCTGAGGTGCGCGCAACACGAGAACACTTGATACCGCGCTTCCATCGAGCAACGCTTGAAACACCTCAGCGGCCCCAGATCGAAGCAGCGCCGCATGCCCCGTCGGCTGGCCCGTGTGTCCCGGCGACTTACCGCGTCCGTGCCGACGATCCCTTGACCGCGTCATCAGCGCCACATGCGCGGAGGCTACTTCCGCTGACTGGGTTCGCACCACGACGACGCCAGCTTTGCGGGCCTTCTTGACATTTCGC
>JAOTWK010000652.1 GCA_029862935.1 Gemmatimonadota bacterium
TAGTCGACAGCACCCTGTCGCATGCCCCAAATTCGGTCGGTTTCCTGATCCTTCGTCGTCACCATGACCACGGGAATCGATTTGGTGGCCGGGTCGCGCGTCAGCGTGCGAGTCGCCTGGAAACCGTTGATCACCGGCATCACAACGTCCATGAGTATCAAATCCGGGCGCATCTGTCGCGCCAGATTGATGCACTCCGACCCATCGGCGGCGGACACGGTCTCGAACCCGTGCCGCTCCAGCGCCGTCTTCATGACATGCACCTCTGTTGGAGAATCATCGACGATCATTACCAACGCCATGGCCAGATACCTCTGCTAATCGTCCTCACCTGCCCACATGACTCTGAATCGCGCCGAGCAGCTCGTCCTTCGTAAACGGCTTGGTCAAATACTGCTCGGAGCCCACGAGACGGCCGCGCGCCCGGTCGAACAGCCCGTCCTTGCTCGACAACATGACGACCGGAGTGTCCTTGAAGACCTGGTTGTGCTTGATCAGTGAGCAGGTCTGGTAGCCATCGAGTCTGGGCATCATGATATCAACGAAGATGATATCGGGATGGTGGTCGGCGATCTTCGAGAGGGCATCGAAACCGTCCACGGCGGTGAACACCTCGCAGCCTTCCTTGGCCAGGAGCGTCTCGGCCGTTCTTCGGATCGTCTTGCTATCGTCGATCACCAGGATCTTGAGGCCCTGGAGGCCACTTTTTGGGACCACAGCGCTACCGCTAGACACAAACCCCTCCTAAGCACAGCCCCCGGCCAGATACCACCGGCCAGGCGTGCAGGCCCCTGAACTCAGGGCGACTTTTAACATATTGGCGGGACACCTTCCATCGAGCCCTCGGCCCCTCCAAACGTAGCAGACATCGGATCCTCATAGCGATCATTGGCCGCTTCGGATGTCCGCCCGAGGTGCCGGCGGGTCAAGGTATGGTAGCTTTGCCACCTGCGCTGAAACTGCGAACCTGCGCCCAGAATACGAGGACACTGAATGAGCCATTCCAGCCGCCTCCTCGGCGTTGTCATGGACCCGATACAGAGCATTCAGCCGGCGAAGGACTCTACCCTCGCGATGCTCCTCGCCGCGCAGGAACGGGACTGGGATATGGTCTACTTCCGCCAGCAAGACCTTGCGGTCCGTGACGGCGTGCCGCTCGGACGTGGCATGCGCGTTACGGTCCAGGATGACCCGCGGGAGTGGTTCGAGCTCCGGGACGCGTGGTCAGGACCGCTGGAGCGGCTGGACTTGATCCTGATGCGCAAGGACCCGCCATTCGACATGGAGTACATCTACACCACGTATATCCTTGAGCTGGCGGAGGATCGCGGCGCATTGGTCGTCAACAAGCCACAGAGTCTCAGAGACATCAACGAGAAGGCGTACACCGTCTGGTTCACGCATTGCATACCGCCGAGCCTCATCACTCGTGCCAACGAGGAGCTCAAGAGTTTTCTCGAGGAGCAGGGAAAGATCGTCCTGAAGCCATTGGACGGGATGGGGGGCCGATCGATATTCGTGGTGTCGTCCGACGACCCGAATACCAACGTGATCCTGGAAACGATGACCGAGCACGGGACACGGTTCACCCTTGCCCAGCGATACATCCCGGAGATTACCGAAGGCGACAAGCGCATTCTTCTGATTGACGGCGAACCCGTCGAACACGCGCTCGCGAGGATTCCAGCGCCCGGAGAGTCCCGCGGCAACCTCGTGGTGGGCGCCAAAGGCGAAGGTCGGGATCTCACCGATCGGGACCGCTGGCTGTGCTCGGAAGTGGGGCCCGTGCTTCAAAGCAAGGGGGTTGTCTTCGCGGGTCTCGATGTGATCGGGGAGTATCTGACCGAGATCAACGTCACCAGCCCGACGGGCATCCGAGAGCTCGATCGGAGATATGGCATTAACATAGCGGATCGGCTGCTCCAGGCGATAGAGCGTCGGCTGTCCCTGTAGTGTGCGGACGCGCCGCAGTCCTGACGCTCGCATGCGCCACGCTCCTGGCAACCGCCTGCACCAACCCGCAGCCGGATTATGTAAACGAGCGGTTTTTCGCCATGGGCACGTGGGTCGATCTCACGTTTCTCCCGGCCGAGCCCGCCGGGGTCGACGCCGTGCTGAGGGAGGTCGAGGACAGGCTCAGGCGTGACGAGCGTGACTTCTACGCATGGGCGCCCGGTGAGCT
>JAOTWK010000099.1 GCA_029862935.1 Gemmatimonadota bacterium
CGAGATAGCGCCATCCGCGGCCGGGCTGGCTCTGCGATACTTGGTCCTGGTCGAGGGGAAGGAACGTTGGGTCGATGATTGGGTGTCGCAATCCCAGCTGCCCCGAGCCGTCGAGCTCCGCGTGCTCGAGTTCGCGAGGGCCAGGCTCGGGTCCGTGGATGACGTACCGAGCCTGCCGCCGCTGCTCGCGATCCCCATGGTGGTTCCCGTCAGGCTGGGTAGCTGGTAATGCGGTGTCGGAGAGCCGACGGTTTCGCGCTCGTGGCGGTGCTCTGGATCCTGGTGGTGATGGGGGTGGTTGGGGTGGCTTTTCAGGTCGGCGCGCGCGCCGAACGGCGGGCGGTGGCCAACGCCCGGGCGGACAGCAGGAACCGCTGGGCCGGACGCGCCGGTTTGGCTCTCGCGCTCCGGCAGATAGACAACATGCTCCACCAAAGTGGCGCCGCGTTCGGCCTGCAGGCGTCGGGCGATACGGTCTTCCCACCCATCGAGTTCAGTTTGGACGGGTTGACTGTCAGCGCGGTGGTGCTCGATGCCAGGGCGCGAGTCAATCTGAATCTGGCGGACGGCAGGCAACTCGCTGCACTGGCCGAATCGGTGGGCCTGTCGTCCGCGACGGCCGCGGTACTGGCTGCTTCGGTCTTGGATTGGCGCGACACCGATGGTCTGCGCCGGACCAACGGGGCCGAAGCACGAGACTACGCCAGTTTGCGGCCGCCGTCCCGACCCAAGAACGCGCCGTTCTACTCGGTGGAAGAGTTGCGCACCGTGCGGGGCGTGACTCCGGCCGCGTATGCGCATATCGCGCCTCACGTGACCATTGCGGGTGACGGGCGGCTCAATGTGAACGCCGCGCCGCGTAACGTGCTGGTCACCGTGCCCGGCATTGATGACGCGGCCGTCGCCGCGATCCTGGCCCGGCGTCGCGCGGGGTCGTTTCGCAACGTGTTCGAGCTGTTGCAGTCCCTGCCGCGGCAGGCCCGCGAACAAGTGGAGAAGGACCTGGCCACGTTCGTCGACCGGATGGCCTTCGGCCCCCGCGATGTGGAGATTGTGGTGACCACGGGAGCCAGCGGGTCCCCCATGGTCTCCGAGCTTCGTGCGATCGTCCGCCTGGAGGGCGGATCCACCTGGACGGTCGCTCGGGTGGAGGAGTCGTAGCGGGTTCCGGGGAAGTCCGGGCCTGACCGCCGGCCTCACCCCTAAGCCAAGTCCTTACTGCGAGCCGGTGATTCAAACCCTCAGCACTGTGGCATCCCAGCACCAATTCGCGCCCGAATCGCGGACCCCTGGGGTCGGTGAACGCATTGGGACCGCTGACTCGCTGACCCCATTCACGACAGTGAACGAGGGGTGACCCTGCCATGGGGGATTCCGAGGCTGGCCGGTCCGAGGCCGTTCAAGAGTCAGCTCCTCCGATCGCCAAGCGGACAAGTTATTGTAAATCAATGTCTTATGGGTTTTAGGCTCTTCCACGGTCCTGGCCGCAGCTGGCGCTGCAATCCGCCGATGGAGCGTGTGCACTGAAGTGGTGCGTTACCTCAGATGACCGAGCCGAGTCTCCCACTACACGCCTCAAAACCGACGGTCCGCCCCAGGTGCTGCTTCGGTACGGACGTTGCTTTTTGGGGCACGCAGCCCTGTGGGCATCGAACCCAAGGTCGTCCCGCTGGCCGGCTGCGAGCGCCGCAGGAACCACATGCCCCGGCTCAAGGCACTACCCGGGTCGGAGAGTCTTTCAGATGGAGGTACAGCATGAAGACCGTAACAATCTTGGCAATGGCTGCCGTGGCCCTGTCGCTCGGATGCAGCGATAGGGGGCAACTCAGTGGCCCGGAATTGGCGAAGGGCAGGCCGCCCCACCAGGATAACCCCACGGTGGAGGAGGGTTGCATGATGGATGCAAGCTCCATGTCCGGCCGGCTCTTACCGCTTTGCCAGGATACGGATGATCCGGCGATCTATCTTCTCACCGGGAACAACCCCAAGGAGCCCGCCCGCCGGATCCAAGATCGCAAGGGTCTTGTGTCACAGCTCAACCGGGCCGAGACCAAGTGTGACGTCGACGGCGATGCGTTCGGCGCGATCGGCAAGCTCACGGAATTCCGCAACAAGGTCCTCTCGCTCACGGAGGACGGGAAGATGAGTGAGGAGGCCGGGAACGATCTCGCTGAACAAGCGTATGGGCTGATCACGGACCTGGGGAGTGATGCTCTGACGTGTCCCAGCGTGACCCCGTGAGCCGATGAAGCAGCGACCGTCATAAGCACGACGTCACATGCCGGCGGCGCCCGACTCGGGTGACCGCCGGCATGGTCCGTTGTCAGTCCTCAGTTCACCGTGTCCCGTTGGCCCACTCGCGGCACCGGGGCAACCTGACCGTTAACGGCTGATGGCTGACGGCCGAAAGCTGACAGCCGCCGCCACTGATAACTGATGCCTGACAACGGAGCCCCGTCCTTCACAACACCCGCAACCCTCCCAACAACAACGCACTGACCGGCTCGGCCCGCGATGCCAGTTTCGTGTTCTTGCGCGACAGCACCCAGTCGGTCGCCATCTCGTCCAACACACCAAACACGATCTTGGCCGTCAACAGCGCGTCCGCCTCGGCCTTGAACACGCCTTCCCTCTTGCCCTGCTCCACCACGCTGGCAATAAGGCCGAGGTAGTCCCGGATGCGGCTCCGCGACAGCATCTCCAACACGTGGAGCGTGTGGCGGAATTCCACCTGAAAGATCACCGCGAGGTCTCGGTCCTCGCCCAACAGCGAGAGATGGAGCGCAACAACACGCCGCAGCTTCTCTTCGGCACCTGCACCCTGCTCATCAACGATCTTCTGCGCCTGGACGCTGAACAGCTGCATGGCGCGCTCGAAGATCGAGACCAGGATGTCTTCCTTGTTCTCGAAATAGAGATAGATGGTCCCGTCGGCCACGCCGGCGCGTCCAGCAATGTCGGACACGGTCGTCCGGTAGTAGCCGCGCCGCGCAATCTCCAAGATCGCCGCATCCAGGATACGCTCCCGCTTGGCCTCCTTGCGCGCCGTCTTCACGACGGGATCGGCAGAAGCGGACGTAGGCATGAATGATCGCTCAATTTCTTAGCAAGACGGTTCCGATTCCGACGTGGCCATCGCACCCGTCCAGAATATGCCCTCCGCCCCCAGGATGTAAAGGGAGAATGGGGATTGCACCGCTACCTGTTGACAAGCGGTCCCCTTGCCCATACGGTAGTGAATAACCATTCAGTTTCTCACCGGGGGTCCCCATGAAGCGGCACGTCCGGAAGGTCGCCGTACTCGGGTCCGGGGTGATGGGAAGTGCCATCGCCGCGCACTTCGCCAACGCCGGTATCCCATCGTTGGTGCTCGACATCGTCCCCAAGGAGCCCACTGACGCCGAAAAGGCCGCCGGGCTCACCGTCAAGGACAAGTCGGTGCGCGATCGCCTCGCCGCCGACTCGGTCAGGGCGCTCCTGAAAACGAAACCGGCCCCGCTGTTCATCGCGGACCGGATAGACCTGATCGAGGTCGGGAACCTCGAAGACGACCTGCCACGCCTCAAGGAAGCCGACTGGGTCGTGGAGGTGGTCAAAGAGGATTTGGAGATCAAGAAGAAGGTGCTCGCGGCCGCAGCCCCACACATCGCACCGGACGCTTTGCTGTCCAGCAACACGTCGGGCCTTTCGTTGGCCCAAATGGCGTGCGTCCTCCCCGACGACCTCAAACCCAGGTTCCTGGGGACCCATTTCTTCAATCCACCGCGCTACATGAAGCTTTTGGAGGTCATCCCCTCAGAGCACACCTCGGCGGAGACGCTCGCGCTGGTCGACGACTTCTCAACGGTTCGCTTGGGCAAGGGCATCGTCCCTGCCAAAGACACCCCCAACTTCATTGCCAACCGGATTGGCGTGCACGCGATCATGGCAACCTTGCAGGTAATGAAGGAGATGGGACTCACCGTCGAAGAGGTCGATGCGTTGACCGGACCGGCCATGGGCCGTCCCAAGACCGCCACGTTCCGGCTCGCGGATCTCGTCGGGCTTGACACGTTCATCCACGTGGCCGAGAACGTGCGGCAGAACGCGCCCGACGACGAGAGCCACGACATGTTCGAGGCGCCCGAGTTCTTGCAGAAGATGGTGGCCAAGGGACTGTTGGGACGGAAGAGCGGCGCGGGATTCTACAAAAAGGTCAAAGGGGACAACGGCTCGACCATCCTCACACTCGACTTGGACACGCTGGAATACCGCGAGGGGAAGAAGGCGTCGTTCACCGAGCTCGAGATGCTCAAGTCCATCGACGATCCCGTGGAGCGTCTCCAAAAGCTCGTGTTCGGGAAGGGCCGTGCAGCTGAGGCCTCATGGAAGATGCTGGCCGCCACGCTTTCCTATGCTGCGATGCGCATCGGTGAGATCTGCGACGACGTGGCGGCGGTCGACCGCGCCATCCGCTGGGGCTTCAACTGGACGATAGGTCCCTTCGAGGTATGGGACGTACTCGGGTTCCGTGCCGTAACGGAGCGCCTGAAAGCAGATGGATACACGCTTCCCGCGTGGGCCACTGCGCTCTATGACAGTGGCGCTGACACGCTCTACCGCAACGACAACGGCACCCTGAAGGCACCCACTGCCACAGCCGGCACGCTCGCGCCCGTACCCGTCGATCCGCGGGTGCACGATTTCGAAGTCCTGCGAGAGAGCGGCAAGGAAATCCGTCGCAATGCCGGTGCGAGTCTGTTGGATCTTGGAGACGGCGTGTTTGCGCTCGAGTTCCACTCGAAGATGAACATCATCGGTCAAGACACGATCTCCATGCTCATGACCGCGTGCAAGGAAGTTGAGGCCAATGGCCAAGCCCTGGTCGTTGCCAACTACGGAGAGAACTTCTGCGCCGGCGCCAACCTCATGCTGCTTCTCATGGAAGCGCAGGAAGGCAACTGGGATGAGATCGACGCCATCGTGCGGCAGTTCCAGGCCGCCACCAACCGGCTCGAGCAGTGCGCCGTTCCTGTCGTGACCGCGCCGCACGGGATGACGCTCGGCGGCGGGTGTGAAGTGACCATGGCAGGCAACGCGACGCGAGCGGCGGCGGAGACATACATCGGACAGGTGGAATTCGGTGCCGGTGTCGTTCCCGCAGGAGGTGGGTGTTTGCGCCTTTACCAACGGAACGTCGCTGCGCTCCCCGATCCGTCCGACGTGTATCCGGCCTTCCGGAAGACGTTCGAGACAATCGGCATGGCCAAGGTGGCAACCTCCGCCGCCGAGGCCCGCGACTTGGGCTTCTTGCGGCAACAGGACTCCTGGTCCATGTACGGCGATCATCGCGTGGCCGATGCGAAGGACATCGCCCTCGGCATGGCGCGCGCCGGCTTCGAACCGCCGCAACCGGACCAGGGTATCCCAGTCATGGGGAAAGCAGGCGTGGCGCTCGCCGAAGCCGTGCTCTTCAACATGGAAGAGGCCAACTACATCTCCGCCCATGACCACAAGCTCGGCGCGGAGCTCGCGCGCATCCTGAGCGGTGGGGACGTTCCCGGTCCAACGACCGTGTCCGCCCAACACCTGCTCGATTTGGAGCGCGAGAGCTTCCTACGACTGTGTGGCGAGCGCAAGAGCCTCGAGCGCATGCAGGCGATTCTCAAGACCGGCAAGCCACTCAGGAATTGATGCAGTGAAGGAGAGATCCATGAGAGACGTCGTGGTGGCCTTGGCGCTTCGCACCCCGGGCGGTCGGGCAAAAAAGGGAACGTTCCGCCACACACGTCCCGATGACTTGGGGGCAGCCGTGATTCGGGCGCTGCTGGAACAGGCGCCGAAGCTGGATCCTACACGCATCGGCGACGTCATCCTCGGATGCGCGATGCCCGAGGGCGAACAGGGAATGAACGTGGGCCGCAACGTGGTGCTCCTTGCCGGGCTCCCCGACAGCGTGCCGGGCATGACGGTGAACCGCTTCTGCTCCTCAGGGCTGGAGACCATCAACATCGCCGCCGCCGAAATCGCGCTCGGCCAGGCCGACGTCGCAATCGCCGGCGGCGTGGAGTCGATGACGCTCGTACCGATGGGTGGCGTCCGTTATCTACCCAACCCCACCATGATCGCCGAGTCCCCCGGGACCTACCTCAACATGGGCCTCACTGCCGAGCGGCTCGCTGAACGAGATGACATCTCGCGTGAGGCGCAGGACGCGTTCGCGTATCAGAGTCATCACAAAGCCCTCGCCGCTCAGCAAGCCGGCAAGTTCGACGCAGAGTTGGTACCGGTGACGACGTCGGTGAGTGAGCCGGGACCGAACGGGAAACCGTCGGTGCGCGATGCGGTGCTCGATCGCGACGAGGGTCCGCGCGCCGACACGACGCTCGAGGCGCTAGCGAAGCTCAAGCCTGCGTTCAAGGCGGGTGGATCGGTCACCGCCGGGAATTCCAGTCAGATGACCGACGGCGCTGCTGCCGCGCTGCTGACAACACCGGAGATCGCCACCGAACTCGGGCTCGAGCCGCTCGCGCGATGGGTGGGTTACGCCGTCGCCGGTGTGCCGCCCGAAATCATGGGCATCGGACCGGTCGAGGCGGTACCGAAAGCCCTGAAACGTCTGGGGCTCACGCTCGATCAGATGGACGTGATCGAGCTGAACGAGGCCTTTGCCGCACAGAGCCTTGCCGTACTCAAGGGGCTTGGTCTCGATGCCGAGGACGAGCGCGTGAATGCGAACGGTGGCGCCATCGCATTGGGTCACCCACTGGGTTGCACCGGGGCCAAGCTCACGGCTACCGCGCTGCACGAACTTCAGCGCCGTAAGGGCCGCTATGCCATGGTGACCATGTGTATCGGCACTGGCATGGGTGCTGCCGGTATCTTCGAAGCCATGTAACTGCGCGTATTGCGTGGAGGAATCATCATGCTTACCGAGACAGACGTGCTAACGGGCGGCCAGTTTCTGCTCGACGATACCGTGCCGGCCGACGTCTTTACCCCCGAAGACTTCACCGAAACCCAGCGGATGATCGCCGACACCGTTCGCGAGTTCGTCGAGCGAAGCGTTTTGCCGCGCCGTGAAGAGCTCGAGTTCCAGAAGAAGACGGAGCTGGGCAGAACACTCCTGAGCGAAGCCGGTGAGGCCGGCCTCCTGTCGGTGGACGTGCCCGAAGCCTACGGGGGAATGGGTTCGACCAAAGCCACCACGATGCTCGTGGCCGAACACATTGCGCGGGGGGGAAGCTTTGCCGTGACGCACGGTGGGCACACCGGCATCGGTACGCTCCCCATCGTCTACTTCGGGACGCCGGAGCAGAAACAGAAGTACCTATCGCGGCTCGCGACGGGTGAAATCGTGGGTGCGTACGCTTTGAGCGAGCCCGGCTCGGGCTCCGATGCGCTTTCGGCCCGCACCACCGCGGTGCTCTCGAAAGACGGCACCCACTATCTGCTCAACGGCACCAAGCAGTACATCACCAACGCTGGCTATGCCGACGTCATCATCGTGTTTGCCAAAGTGGATGGGGAACAGTTCACGGCGTTCATCGTCGAACGGGACACTCCCGGGTTCAGTATCGGCGCCGAAGAAAAGAAGATGGGGATTCATGGCTCGTCCACGTGTGCCGTGATTCTCGAGGACGCCAAGGTTCCAGCGGATCACGTGTTGGGCGAAATCGGACGGGGACACGTCGTCGCCTTCAACATCCTGAACGTCGGCCGGTTCAAGTTGGGCGCGTCAACGGTGGGCGGCTGCAAAGTCGCACTCGAGCACGCCGTCCCCTACGTCAAGCAGCGCAAGCAGTTCGGACAGCCGTTGAGCGACTTCGGACTGATCCGCGCCAAGATCGCGGACATCGTTGCCCGGACCTATGTGGCGGAGTCGATCGTGTACCGCACCGCTGGGCTCATGGATCGTGCGATCCACGGCCTGGACGCTCTCGCGCCAGACTTCGACCGCCAGACCATCGAGAAGGTGGAGGAGTACACGATCGAGTGCTCCATCATCAAGGTCTTCGCGAGCGAGTCGCTGGCGCTCGCGGCCGAAGAGGGACTTCAGATGTTGGGAGGCTACGGCTTCTGCCAGGACTACCCGCTGGAGCAGATCTACCGCGACGAGCGGATCAATCGAATCTTCGAGGGCACCAACGAGATCAATCGCATGCTGATCCCCGGCATGATCCTCAAAAAGGCACTCAAGAAGGAGCTTCCCTTCTTTGCCGCGGCCAAGCAGGTCGCCGATGATCTCCTGGGCCCGCCGGCATTCGACGAGGCGGGTGAGCCTGGCTTCCTCGAGGAGCAGGGCAAGCTCGTCACCGCAATGAAGAAGGCCTGTGTCGCCGCACTGGGCTTCGCCGCGCAGAAGCATGGCGAGAACATCAAGGATCAGCAGGAGATCTTGTCCGACACCGCGGACATGGTGATGGAAACCTATGCCTGCGAGAGCGGACTGTTGCGGGCGCTCAAGAAGGCCGAGCAGGACGGCGAGGACAGTGCCCGCCCCATGGCGGACATGGTGACGCTCTACGTGAGCGACGCGATGGACCGTATCGCGATCTGGGGTCGCAATGTCCTGGCGCAAAGTGCAGAGGGTGACGAACTGCGCACGATGATGGCCGGGCTGCGTCGGCTCTCCAAGCACGTGCCCGTCAACCGAGCCAAACTGCACGACGCCATTGCCGCCCGCATCATCGAGGCGGGACGCTATACGGTGTGAGGCAGTGACAGGAGGCGGTGGGGTCGGCGTGTTGCGGCCTCACCGCTCACAATCCGTTTAGGTGGTGGCGTCGCGCCCCGGCGTGCAGGATTGTCCCTCGTTCTTCTCCACGGTGACCATGTACATCCCCTGATCTCCCACCCGGATCGTAATGTCTCCGTGCACGTGGGTGCAGAACACCTCGAGTGCCGGCACGTTGAGCAGTGCGGTCGTGGCGTTGATGCGTGGGTGCGTGGTGCCGTTGGCAGTGATCACGGCGAGCTCGGGAGCCGTGTGGGCCAGCCACGCGGAACTCCCGTTGAAGCCATTGTCGAACACGGCGTCGTTGGCACCGTGGTGACCCACTTTGAGCGCGGTCAAGGGACCCGAGCGTGAACCGTAGCTCGTGCGCCACCGCAGGTTGGCGAGCACCTCACCGTCGCCCGTCAGGAACATCCGGAACGCCCCCTTCACGACCTCTGTACCGATCGATCCTTCGTTGATCTCCGAGGCGTCGGCATTGGCATCACCGAGAAACGTCGTGAGCGGCGGGATTATCGCGAGCGTGGCGGGGTCTGCCCCGAACCCCAGCGGCAGTTCGGTGACCGCTGCCGGTTCGACGTAGGTGTTGGCCCGGATCTGTGCTTCGGTAATCAGCGCGGTGTACGCCGAGAAGTTCCGTACCTGGCCATTGGCGTAGAATCGTTCGACCACTTGGTTTTGCAGCACTGGTGCCATGCCGCCGAAATGGTCGGAGTGCGCATGCGACAGCACCATCGCGACGAGCGTGTCCACCCCCAGCGCATCGAGTTCCCTGCGCACAAGATTCACATCTGAGCCACCGACACCCGCCGGACCGGCGTCCACCAGCGCGTGGCGCATCCCCGCACTGGACGAATCAGTGATGAGAATCGCATCACCTCCGCCCCCGGACTCGTTTTCACCCAGGTCGAACAGCCGGATAATGAGCCGAGATTCGCCAGAGAGGGTAATAGCGAACGCGACGGACTCCGTGCTCGTGAGTTCACGGTAGCGGGCGGTGACCACCAGCTGATAACTGTCCGGCTG
>JAOTWK010000100.1 GCA_029862935.1 Gemmatimonadota bacterium
GCGTCGGGGATACGGCGGCCACGCGTCGGGCGATCGACGAACTGCGGGTGTATGCGCCGCCGGAGTCACTCGCCGCAGTCCAGGGCGTGAAATGGGATGCGTGGACGACGGGGTGGGCCGCTGGAGTTGGTGAGGCGACTGTTGGAGACACGTCGGTGGCACGTGCGTGGCAACGCGCCCTGGAAACGCTCGAGCCTGGGGAGACACCGTGGGATTGGATTGGCGCGTTGAGTGCGGACATCGAGGCACGTCTCGCCGTACGACGCAACGACCGAGCGACGGCGGAACGTGAAGCGGGACGCGCGTTCGCCCTCTGGACGCTGCACTCGAACTACGTGGGCGAGGCTGATCCGGAGCCAGCCATGCGGTTCCATCTGGCTGAGATCTTGAGGGCAGGCGGGTCGGTAGACTCGGCTGCCGCGTTGTACCGGTCACTCAGTCCGCCGCACACCTGGATTGGGTTCTACACGGCCCGGTCGGCGTTCGAGTTGGGGGAGATCGCGCGCGCACGGGGCGACCGCGATGAGGCCGCGCGGCAGTATCGCATCGCCGAGCGGCTGTGGGAATTGGGCGAACCCGACGTGGTGGGTCCGTGGCTCGACCGCACGCGGGCGGGCCAGCGTTTGTTGGGGGTGCGGTAGCGTTCGGCGCCGATACGAAACGGGCCTGATCCGGCGACCGTAGTGGTATGGAGAGAGGAGGGAGCGGAAGCGATGTCAGTGTGGACGGAAATCGTCGATCAGCTGATCAACCCGTCGCGGCTCCTGCGTCCTAAGAAGCGCGCAGGACGTGAGCCACCATGCTCACCTCCGCCACCGCGGGACCCTGAGCCAGTCCGACCGCCGGACCCAGGGTGCTCAACGGGGCCGGATCCGCGGATCATCCGTGGTCGGCGAGAACGAAAACTGGGCTAGGAACGCAAAGCGCCCGGCCGAGGCCGGGCGCTTCAGTGAGCGACTCGAGTCGTCCTACTGCGGCGGCGGTGAGGTTCGCGGTCCCCACCAATAGATGTTGTCTTTGTGGGCCGTGCACTCCTCGAATTGGTTCGGGGCATCGGGATGGCGCTGCTCCATTCGTCTGCCAATCTCATCGATGGCATCGAAGACCTGGTCCCGATCCTGGCCGAGTCGATACCAGTTCACGTTGTACTCGTCGCCCCACTGGTGAAAGAACATGCCGGCCCCGTACATGAGTCCCTCGTTGACTAATTCCTGCTCAATCGGTCGTATCAGGGAGTCGTACGCGGCCGCAATGTCTCCGACCAGTGCCGGCGGGCACTGCCAGTGTGAAAAGAACATACCGCGCGCCAGCTCGTCGTCTTGTGCCAGGGCTTGGGTGGGCAGAAGGACGGCGACGGCAATCGCCAGGAGCATGAGACGTCGCATGCAGACCTCCGGGAGGGGGTGGGTGGAGTTGTCGGGATCCACTGAACATTCCTCCACGGTCAGGAGCTTGCAAGGTACGCAAGACAACAGGGCCGGTTCCTGAGGGACCCGGCCCGTCTCCGCTGTCCGGTGCTTCGCAACACTCCAACGTTACACTCCTCCGCTTGCCGCCTCGCGTAACAGGTTCCGCGCGATCACCAGGCGCTGGATCTGGTTCGTGCCTTCGTAGATCTGCGTAATCTTGGCATCGCGCAACGTATTCCTCGCTACCACCTCCCGCCCGACGTATCCCCTCGACCGAATCGCACGAATGCCACGGTGGTCATGAGTGCGCATACTGCCACCAGGACGATCAGGTGTTCAATCGGAGTCTCGCCGAAAACTGCCGAGCGAATAGGCCGGAAGTAGTGGAAAGGGCTCGCCCAGCGAAGCCACCCCAGCCACGCCAGGCGCTCGGCGAACACGTCCACGAGATACAGTGTGAGGATCAACCCAACTGTGCGGGGGACCGCCACTCCTCGTCGAGCTGCCCGCGCTCCAAGCATGAGAGCTATCCCGGCGAACGCGAGGAGAAGTGCCGTCATCCCGACGGCGCTCATGACGTACCGATCCCAGGATAGTTGCCCCGGCGCGTCCACGATCGCGAGGCCGACAACGCACGCGGTGAGGAGCGCTGCCGGAATCATCACTGCTCCAACCACGGCCGTCGCGAATGCGCCCAGCAAATAGTGAGCGCGAGGGATCGGTCGTGCGAGAATGAGCTCCATCACACCGGTTTCCCGCTCAGCGGGCGGGATCGTGCATGCCACCACGACGAATGCCAACGCGGCCATGAGGATCGCCGGATGCTGAAACCCGAACGCGACCGCAGCGCCGAAGGACGCCAGGGTGAGCTGCTGACCAAAGACACTCTGAATTGCCGGCGGCATCATGCGCACGACACCCTGGAGTCCGGGGCCCGATTCGAGCGCCCCCGCCACCTGAATGAAGAGGAGTTCGGCAACTCCAAGGCCCAGCGACAGTGCCAGCAAGAGCCGCGCACGGTGTCGGAGATTCCGCATGAACACGACACGAATCATCAGCTGGCCGGCTCTCCTCGGTAGTAGCGTACGAAGGTCTCTTCCAGGTTGGGCTCAGGAAACGTGAGGTAGCGGACTGGGAAGCGTGCAAGCACGTGAAGGAGGGGGTCCAGCTCGCCCGCGACGGTGAGCTCTACCATCTCGACAGTAGACCGGATCACGTGAACACCGGGCAGCCTGAGTTCTGCTACCGGCGCCGCGCACCCAAACCGCACCACCATCTTTCGCACCAGCCCCTGTCGGATGTCGTCGACGCGCTCCACCGCGACGAGTCTTCCTTCACGAAGGATCCCCACCCGCGTGCAGGTGCGATCCACTTCGGTCAGGACGTGGGACGAATGAAAGACCGTTCGACCTGCGCTGCCCGCTTCGGTGAGGAGCTCGAAGACGGCCTCGCGAACCAGGGGGTCCAGTCCAGTCGTGGGCTCGTCGAGAATGAGAAGGTCTGGATCGTGTTGGAGCGCCGACGCAAGGCCGATCTTCTGCTTGGTACCGCGCGAATCGTCTCGGATCACCCGTGCAAGGTCAGCCGCTGTGAGACTGAGCCGCTCGCAGATCTCCGCCCGCCGTCTTGGGTCGGCGGACGGCACGCCGCGAGGGCGGAGGGCGTCGAGAAACTCGAGGGTCCTGTTGCCGGTAAGCTGCTCGTCTAACGACAGCTCCCCGGGCAGGTAGCCGACAGAGCGTCGCGCTGCTGGCTCGCGGGGTGAGCGACCAAAGATCCGCGCTTCGCCATGCGTCGGACGGATGAGGTCGAGAAGGAGGCGGATGGTTGTGGTCTTACCGGAGCCGTTGGGACCAAGGAACCCGAACACTTCGCCGGGGTCCACCGCGAAGCTGAGATCCTGTACGCCCACAGTCTGACCGTAAAGCTTGGTCAGCTTGCGTGCTTCAACGACGGGGTTTCGCGCAGCGACGGTCATAGACCCAGCGCTCCCTCCGTTACACTCCTCCGCTTGCCGCCTCGCGCAGCAGGTTCCGCGCGATCACCAGCCGCTGGATCTGGTTCGTGCCTTCGTAGATCTGCGTGATCTTGGCATCGCGCATGTATTTCTCGATCGGGAAGTCCTTACAGTAGCCGTAGCCGCCGAAGAGCTGCACACAGTCGGTCGTGACCCGCATCGCCACGTCGGTCGCCATAAGCTTGCACATTGCCGATGCTTTTGTGATGTGCTTGTGCCCGGAGTCGATGACGCGCGCGGCGTAGTGCACGAGTTGCCGCGCTGCTTCGACCTGCGTGGCCATGTCGGCCAACATCCATTGGATACCTTGGAAGGCGTTCACCGACTGCCCGAATTGCTGCCGCTCACCCGTGTACGCCATGGCAAGGTCGAGTGCTCCCTGTGCCAGTCCCACGGCCTGTGATGCGACCCCGGGCCGCGCGCGGTCGAGCGTGATCATGGCGTGTTTGAAGCCCTGGCCCTCGCGTCCACCCAACAAGTTCTCGGCGGGAATGCGGCAATCCTCGAGATGGATTTCCACGACCGGCACGCAGCGGATTCCCATCTTGTCCTCGTGCTTGCCCACTCGGTAACCCGGTGTGCCCTCCTCGACCACGAAGGCCGAGATGCCTCGCGCGCCACGGTCAGGATTCGTGACCGCGAAGATCGTGTTGTACGCGGCCACCGCGCCACCCGTGTTCCACTTCTTCTCTCCCTGGAGCACGTAGTGGTCGCCGTCTTGCTCCGCGCGGGTCTTCATCGAGCCGGCATCGGAGCCGGCCTCCTTCTCCGACAAACCGAAGGCAATGAGCTTTTCACCGGCGGCGATGCCCGGGAGCCAGCGCTCCTTCTGCTCATCGGTGCCGCCCACCATGATGGGGAAGGAACCCAACGCATTGACGGCGAAGCTCACACCCATCCCGCCACAGGCGCGTGAGAACTCCTCGACAACGATGCACAGGTCCAGCACCCCGCCGCCCATGCCACCGTACTCTTCCGGAATCCACACGCCGGAGAGCCCGGCGTCCCGAATCGCGTGCTGTACCTCCCACGGGTACGTCTGTTCCGCGTCATACTTCAGTGCCACGGGTCGCATGGCCGTCTCGGCCACCTCCCGCGCGCGCTCTCTCAACTCGATCTGCGTCGGTGTATAGAGTTCGTTGATCATGACCTGGAGCCGTAATGTCGAAGGGTGAGCGGTCGCGGGGACGCCCCGCGGTCGAACAATAGTCGCGAGAACGCCCGACGCGAAGGCCAGGCGTTTTCGACAAGCTCGATCGGAAAACGAGGCCGACTAGCGGTCGCCCTCGGACACCGCCTTCAATGGGCGGCTGTGCTTCTCGAACCACCCCCGAAGGTACAGCTGGGTTCGTAAGAAGTTGGATGGCGTCCGCGACGTCCCGTGCCACTCGTTCTTGAATCGAATCATGGCGGTCGGAATCTTCCGGTATCGCAGGGCCTGGTAATACTCCTCCGTCTGCGGCATCGGCGTACGGAGGTCGTTCTCCCCGGTCATCAGCATGGTGGGCGTGGTCACGTTGCCCACGTACATGATGGGAGAGCGACGCAGGTGCTCTGCGGGATCTTCCCACGGAAGATTGTCGAAGTTGCGATACCAGGTTGCGCCATCAGTGGTTCCCACGAACGACATCCAGTTGGTCACCGGACAATTCGCGGACGCCGCTGCGAATCGGTCCGTGTGACCTACGATCCACGATGTGAGGACACCACCACCGGAGCACCCATACACGAAGAGGTTCTCGGCGTCGACGTACCCGCGGTTGATCACCGTGTCGACGCCTGTCATGAGATCGTCGTAGTCCTTGCCGGGGTAGGCACGCTTGATCTCATTGCCGAACGAGCTTCCGTAGCCGGAGCTCCCGCGCGGATTGAGGTAGACGACCACGTACCCGTTGGCAGCGTGCTCCTGCCATCCGAAGTTGAATCCGACCCCGTACATGCCGTGCGGACCACCGTGGATCGAGAGCATCATTGGGTACCGACGGGCGGGATCGAAATCCGGTGGCTTCACGATCCAGCCCTGAATCCGCAGGCCATCGACCGACGGGTACCAAATCTCCTCCACCTCGCCGAGCGCGCGCCCGTGGAGTACGTCGGCATTGACGGCTGTGAGTTGACGGAACTGCGGACGTCGCAGATCGAAGATGACGACATCACCAGGCTCGTGCGGGTTCGTGAGGGTGCCCGCTGCGATGCGGTTGGCGGTCATGCTGCTCAAATCGATGCGGTGGTTTCCCTGAGTCACCGGTCGCACCCCGCCACGCACAGCGGCGAAGAACACGTTGGTGGTCCCTTGGTCGTTCGACGTGAAGTAGACACCGCTGTTGTCGCTCGCCCAGCGCATGCCCGACGGTTGGCGATCGAAGTCTGTCGAGATCATCCGTGGGACGGATCCGTCGATGTTCATGACGTAGATCTTGTTCGTGATGTAGGTGTCGTCGGTCCAATCGTATCCCGTGTAGGCCACGAGCCGGCCACTGGGCGACACCACGGGGTTGCCATCCGGGCCGTTTCGCTCGGTCAACTGTCGGATGGCTCCGGTCTGGACATTGACCGCGTAGATGTCGGACTGCCGCCACTGATGGTCGGCGTCTGCCACACGAAGACCGGAGAACAGGATCTCCCCGCCATCCGGCGTCCACGACAATGAGCCGTGATTCCAGTCACCGTCGGTGAGCTGACGCGGAGTTCCTCCAGTCGCCGAAACGACGAAGACGTGGCGATACCCGTCGTCGACGTAGCCAATCCGGTCGCGGCGGTAGCGCAGTCGGGTGACGACCTTGGGGTCACCTGTCCACTCGGCACCGTCTGGCCGCGGTGGGAGCTTCACCCGCCACGTGTCGCGCTCGGGTACGCTCATCACGAACGCCAGAGAGTTCCCGTCAGGCGCCCACTCGATGGAACTGGGCGATTCATCGACGTGGGTGATCTGTGACGTCGCCCCTTCGGCATCCATCCACCGCACGAAAATCTGCGAGCCCTGGGGCTCTCCGCGTCGCGTGAACGCGATCCGGGTGCCGTCGGGCGACCATTGCGCCGAGGAGCCGTCAGTCAGGTACCGGTTCTTGCTGCCGTCCACGTTCATGATCCACAGCTCGGAGTCCCACTGATCGTTGACTTTGTCCACCCGACCGCGGGTGTAGACGATCTGGCGCCCGTCAGGGGAAATCTGGGGACTGCTCACGCGTTCCCAGTCCAGATAGAGCGCGAGATCGAGCTTGTCCGCTTGCTGGGTGATGGCCGGCGTGCTGACACAGACCGTGAGCAGGGCAAGCGAGCATAGGGAACGAAGCATCATGGCCTCCTGGCGCAGATCGACATGTCGCTGAAGAAACCGCAAATCTGACTTTGGAACCCGGCGCCGTCCAGCTAGGCGATTTTCCGTTGGCGCAGGCGTGCTGGGGTTGTTCTCGTCGCGCGCGGCCCGTAGAATGACGGTCTGCCGATCCTCCCGGAGGTTGTCATGGTCCGAACATTGACGAGTGCCGCGATCGTCCTGCTCACCAGCGCCGCAATGCTTGCCGCGCAGGACGCGGAGCTGCCGCTACCAGAGCAGGTCTACGTTGCCTACTACAAGATCGGGTACGCCGACCTTGACGAGTGGATCGAGGACTACTACGAGTTCTCCGTTCCGGTGCTCGAAGAGCTCCAAGCGGAGGGTGTGATCGTCGGCTGGGGCGCGTGGCAGCATCAGACCGGTGTCGAGTACAATTGGCGCTTCGCCGTCAGGACCACGGAATGGGCACAGCTCAGCGAGTTTTGGAGCGAGTATTTAGGCCGCGTGCAGGAGCGATCGCCGGACGCCATGGCGCGGGGCTCCGACATGATCCTGGGCCACTACGACGAGATCTGGGACCTCACCGAGATCCATGTCCCCGAAGGAATGAGTGCCGAGTACATGTACGACTCGCGGTTCCAGATCAGCTTTGGTGACTTTGGCGCGTGGAACGACATGTGGCGGGACCTGGTGGCCCCCGAGCTCGATCGGGCCATGGAAGAGGGTATCCTGAGTGGGTGGGCCGTTCAGGAACACAACACCGGCGGCCGATACAATTGGAAGGTGCTGTACTTCTTCGAAGAGTGGGATGACATGGATGACCTGTTCGGGCGCGTCATGTCAGAGTTGCGGACCGATGCGGAACTGTGGGACCAGTTTGGCAGCATGATCCAAGCGCACGATGACGTCATCTGGACTGCCGTGCCTGCGCCGGAGGGGATGTAGCAGCCCTCGGCGATCGCTCGGCACCCTGAGCAGCAGCCCTTCCGCTTTCAGGACGACGAATTGTGCGTCGCTATCGCAATGCGAAGATCATCGCCACGCTCGGGCCAGCAAGCGCTGCCCCCGAAACGATTCGCTCATTGTTCGAGTCCGGCGCCGATGTGTTCCGGCTCAACTTGAGCCACGGGAGTCATGACGATCACCGCGCGCGCGTGCACGCGATCCGTGAGCTCGAACGGGATACCTACCGCCCCATCGGCATCTTGATTGATCTTCAGGGACCCAAGCTGCGAATCGGCGCGTTCACCAACGGAGTCATCGACCTCGCGCGTGGCGACCGGTTTCTCTTGGATTCCGACGCGACGCTCGGCGACGCAACGCGCGTGCAGGTACCGCACCCGGAGATCTTCGCGGCACTGAGGGCGGACGCGGAGCTCTTGCTCGACGATGGCAAGGTCCGGCTCCGGGTGATCCATGGGAAGCGGGACAGCGCCGAGACCGAAGTCGTGGTCGGCGGGAGACTCTCTGACCACAAGGGGATCAGCGTACCAGGCACGGTTGTGCCGTTGTCGCCCATCACCGACAAGGATCGGATCGATCTCGAGCTGGCGCTGGAACTAGGGGCCGACTGGATCGCCCTGTCCTTCGTGCAGCGACCGGAGGATCTGGACGCATTGCGGGACCTGATGGGTGATCGGGCCAAGATCATGGCCAAGCTGGAGAAGCCCGCGGCAATCGAGCAGCTGAATGGTATCATCGAGCGCGCGGACGCCATCATGGTGGCCCGCGGCGATTTGGGTGTCGAGATGCCGCCGGAAGAAGTCCCAACCGTACAGAAGCAGGTCGTTCGTGCCTGTCGGAAGGCGGGCAAGCCGGTGGTGGTTGCGACACAGATGCTCGAGTCGATGGTGCGCTCACCACGACCGACGCGGGCCGAGGCGTCCGACGTCGCCACCGCCATCTACGACGGCGCCGACGCCGTGATGTTGTCGGCGGAAACAGCTATCGGAGATTATCCGCTCGAAGCGATCACGATGATGAACAGCATCATCCGCTATGTCGAGCGTGACCCGCACCACCGTGAACTGATCGATGCGGCGCGTCCAAAGCCTGAGCCGACGAACGCCGACGCCATCTGTTCTTCGCTGCGCACGGTGACCCAGATTCTCCCCGTTGCGACAACCGTGACGTACACGAGCTCCGGCTACACGAGTCTCCGGGCGGCACGGGAGCGTCCGGAGTCGCCAATCCTCAGCCTGACCTACTCCCATGAGGTGGCACGCATGCTGTGCTTGGTCTGGGGGGTGCACTCGATGGTGACCGAGCGACTCGAGCTCGTGTCGGACGTCGTCGAGAATGCCATCACGGCTGCGCTGGAGAACGACTTTGCCCAAGCCGGTCAGCCGCTCGTGATCACGGCGGGCATGCCGTTTGGGCGTTCCGGCACGACCAACTTCTTGCGCATCGCCTGGATCGACTGATTCGGGGGCTTGGCCCTCAACCCCTGTCCACCGCTGCCGACTGCTGCGACAGAGGGAGCACGGCGCTCAGCAACGTGACGCGGGATACCGCTTCGTTGGGAATTCGAAGCACGTGGTATCCGTCGGCTTCGAGCACCGTGGTTCGCCATTCGTCGTATTCTGCTTGCCGTGGGTGAGTGTGAATTGCCCCATCGATTTCGACGACCAGTCGCAACTCGGCACAGTAGAAATCAACGATGAAACCCCGAATGACATGTTGACGACGGAACTTGAGACCGAGGAGGCGTCTGTCGCGTACAAGCGCCCACGCCTTGCGTTCGGCGCCCGTTGCGCGACGTCGAAGGGTGCGTGCGCGTCTGATCTTGAGTTGCCTTCGACCAACCATCCGACTCGTGCCCTCTCCCGCTCCGCGGGAGAGGGACCAGGGTGAGGGGTTCTCGCCGCTACCTGGTAGCTGTCGCTTGGCAGGCCTGGCTCAACGTTCCTCCGCCCGGGAGTGTTCCACACCATGTGTGTTCGTGATGAGCGGGATGTAGGCCGAATCGTGCGCCGAAGGGCCAATTCGTCGTGTCTAGAGGCACTTTGGCCTC
>JAOTWK010000101.1 GCA_029862935.1 Gemmatimonadota bacterium
GAGCACAGGGGGCGTGTACTTCGTGCCCGCCTTGGTGGGTCTCGGGGCGCCGTACTGGGAGGCGGACGCGCGCGGCACCATCGTGGGCCTCACGCGGGGAACGACCAAGGCCCACCTGGTGCGGTCGGCACTCGAGGCCATGGCCTACAGCACGAGGGATGTGGCGGGGGCGATGACCGCAGTGTCTGGCGTGCCGCTGGCTGAGCTCAAGGCGGACGGGGGTGCCGCGGCGAACGATTGGCTCATGCAGTTTCAGGCTGACACACTGGACGTTCGCGTGGGCCGGCCTGATGTCGTCGAAACCACGGCGCTGGGGGCAGCCGGCCTGGCCGGCCTCGCGGTCGGTGTGTGGGACGATCCCCGGGCGTTCATCGAGGCCCGCCGCTACGCATGGTTCGAGCCCCGAGGAGCGCCGAAAGAGGGTTTTATGGGCTGGAGACGGGCCGTGGACACCGCCCTGTACTGGGCGCGGCAGCGGCGGAGTTAAGGGCACGTTCAGCGCTCGCTCACGAACTTTTTGGGGTTCCTGGGTATTATGTAACCGATCAGGGAGGTAATCCCGACCCCTTTTCTGGCCTTTTGTGGCAGAGGTATATTTCGCTCATGCAAGCCAAGTATAAGTTCCTCTCAGGAGCAGTCCTGGTCGGTGGCACCGTTGGGTTCCTCATGACCTCCGGCATCAAGGAGACGGGTGTGTACTTCTTGACCCCGTCCGAGTTGGCCGCAAAGGTCGAGGCCGATCCGTCGTTCCACAACGTCGGAGTCAAGATGGGCGCCCGCGTGGTGCACGGTTCGATCAGCCGTGACGTCGGGACCCAAACCATCATGTTCCAAGTCACGGATGGCACCCAGGCGTACCCGGTGGTCTACCGTGGGCTGGCTCCCGACACGTTCACGGACGATGTGGATGTTGTCGTGGAGGGCCGCCTCGACCCGGACGGAACGTTCCGAGCGACGACCCTGTTGGCCAAGTGCGGGTCTCGCTACGAGACCGTTCCCACGGCATGACCTCATGACGGTCCTCGGACAACTTGCGTTGTGGCTCGCGCTCCTCATCGGTGCGTGGGGCACGTTTGTCGGGTTCTATGGCGGTGTAAGGCGACAGCCGGAGCTCATCGCGAGCGCTCGTCGCTCGACGTATGCGCTCTGCGGGGTGTTGATGGTGGCCTCGGCGGGCCTGCTGGTCGCGCTGCTGAACCACGATTTCAACGTGTCGTACGTGGCGAGCTATACCAGCCGGAATCTCCCGACCGTCTACATCCTCTCGGCCTTCTACGGCGGCCAGGCGGGCAGTCTCCTGTTCTGGGCAGTCGTATTGAGCGTGTTCGGCGCCTTGGCGCAGTTGCTCACGTCACGCAAGTACGACCATCTGCTACCGTACGTGGCAGGCGTGACGTCGGCGGTGACGCTGTTCTTCGTGATCGTGACGCTGTTTGCGTCCAATCCGTTTGTTCGGCTCCCGTTTACGCCGGCCGACGGGAACGGACTCAATCCGCAGCTCCAGAACCCGGGCATGGTGATCCATCCACCCATGCTCTACCTGGGATACATCAGCATCACGATTCCGTTCGCGTTCGCGATGGCGGCGCTGGTCTCGAAGCGGCTGGATGTCGGATGGCTGCATGCGATGCGCAAGTGGACCATCGTCTCGTGGCTCTTCTTGTCCATCGGTATCACGCTTGGTATGTGGTGGGCCTACGTGGAGCTGGGGTGGGGTGGCTATTGGGCGTGGGATCCGGTGGAGAATGCGAGTTTCCTGCCCTGGCTGACGATGACGGCCTTTCTCCACTCGGTGATGATTCAGGAGAAGCGTGGGATGCTGAAGAAGTGGAACATGGTGCTCATCGCGCTGTCGTTCCTGTTGTCCATCTTCGGTACGTTCATCACGCGCAGCGGGATCATCTCGAGCGTCCACTCGTTTACGCAGTCCTCCATCGGGTACTACTTCCTGGGCTTCCTCATCTTCATCATTCTGGCGGTGGGCTTGTTGCTGTACCGCCGCCTCCCGATGCTCGAGTCCGAGTCGCACCTCGAGAGCATGGTCTCGCGCGAAGCGAGCTTCTTGTTCAACAATTTGCTGCTTGTCGGCATCGCGTTCTCCGTGTTTTGGGGAACGATGTTCCCAATCATCTCCGAGTTGGTGCGTGGCACCCAGGTCACGGTTGGTCCGCCGTTCTTCAACCAGGTGAATATTCCCATTGGGCTGGCGCTACTCGCGCTGACCGGCATCGGGCCGCTCATCGCGTGGCGTAAGGCCAGCGTGCGAAACCTCAGGCGGCAGTTTGCCGTGCCGGTCGTCGCCGGCTTGATAACTGCGGTGCTGCTCGTGGCTCTCGGCGTGGGGCACTTCTACGCCACGCTGACGGTTGCCCTCGGCATGTTCGTGACCACCTCCATCGCTCAGGAGTTCTGGCGCGGCGTTGGGGCGCGGCATCGGCTCCACGGCGAGGGCTATGTGCAGGCGTTTGCCCGGCTCGTCGGCCGGAACCGCCGACGATACGGTGGCTACATCGTGCACTTCGCGATCGTCATCTACTTTGTCGGGTTCTCGGGGGCCGCGTTCAGGGCGGATCTCGAGGCCTCGATGAAGCCTGGAGACTCGGTGCAGCTCGCATCGCCGTGGGGCTACACCTACACGTTCACGCACATTGGGGTGTCTCAATACGATGAGCTCAACCGGCTTGTGAGCGCCGCCAGTGTTGACGTCGCGCGCGATGGTGAGCGCGTCGGCATCATGAAGAGCGAAAAACGCCAGCACTTCAATTGCGCGCAGCCGGTGGACCCGTGCCCGCGAGGTCTGCGCCAGGCGTCCTTCGAGCCGTCCACGGAAGCAGGGATCAGAAGCGACCTCCGCGAGGACATCTATATCGTCTACGCCGGGTCCGTCGAGGGAACGGAAGAGGCGGTCTACAAGATCACGCTCAATCCGATGGTGTGGTGGCTCTGGTTCGGAGGCTTTGTGCTAGTGGCGGGTGGTGTCGTGACGCTGTGGCCTGGCACGGTCGTGCGCACCACGCGCGAGGGCGAGGCGCAGGGAGGATACGCGGCACAGCTGGTGGAGGCGGACCATGCGTAGGCGAGAGGCGCTGCAGCACGTCTTGAGCGCTGCCGCCCTGCCGCTCCTGCCGCTTCTGCCGCAGGAGGGGACGCAGGGTGGCGATGCGGCAGAGCCGCAGAGCCAATCCGCCGCCCCCGACCTCTACGATCCGTCGCGCGTCGGTCGTGCCAGGCCGCGCGTCACCGACTACGAAAACGATCCCTTCATCATCGGCGTCGAGGAGCGGCTTCGCTGCACCTGCGGATGCAATTTGGATGTCTACACGTGTCGGACGACCGACTTCACGTGTGGTGTCTCACCGGAGATGCACCGTCAAGTGGTGCGGCTCGTCGAGGAAGGGAAGACCGCGGACGAGATTCTCGATGCGTTCGTTGCGCAGCATGGTGAGATGGTGCTCATGGCCCCAAAGAAAGAGGGCTTCAATCTCGCGGCGTACTTCGTGCCCGGCGTCGCAATCTCGATGGTCGGTGCCACGCTGGTGTGGGTGTTGAGTCGGCGGCGCCAGGTGGCCTTGGTGACGTCGTCCACGATGCTCGACGACGAAGATCTCTCCGGGCTCTCTGCCGACGAACATGCCAAGCTCGAGCAGGAACTCGACAAACTGGAGTCATAGGCGTGCTGGAGTTGATTGCGGGGTTCGTGGTGGCGGTTGTGGCGGTGGGTGCCGTACTGCAGCCGCTCTGGTCGAGTGCGTTGGCTACCGAGTCGGTGGACTCGTCAGCGGCAGATGTCGAGTTCGAGGTCCTCGAGGAATCGGCCTCGCCCAAGGTGCAGGCGCTCCTGGCGCTCAAGGAGATCGAATTCGATCGTGCGACGGGGAAGCTGTCGGACGTGGACTACGGAGAACTCAAGGCGAAGTACTCGCAGATGGCGCTTGCGGCGATCGAAGCGGAAGAAGATGGAGTGGGGGCAGGAGGGGCAGAAGGGGCAGAGGATGCGGCGGAGGCGTTGGTGCGGCGGGTGGCAGCGGGGAAGCTCGCTATCTGTCCCAAGTGCGGCCCCCGGCCCGAGTCTGACGCCGCGTTTTGTTCCGACTGTGGGAAGCCGCTTGCTCGAGCGGCCAACGCTGCCCCAGCCCGGAGCCGCGGGTTCTGCGAGGACTGCGGATCGAAGCTCACCAAGGGAGCCAAGTTCTGTCCCGAATGCGGGGCCAAGGTGGGAAAGGTCACGGCAGGGTCCGTGAGCTGAACGCTCCGAACAATCGATATCCAGAAGCGTCTCATGGTGAATGAGGCGCTTCTTCTTTTAGCCTAATCCGGCTGATGGCTGACGGCTAAAACTCAAACCCTTCCATCTTCTTGAGCGCCACGGTGAGTGACCCGACCGTGACCGCGACGCAGATCGCGAACACGCCGGCGAACGCGCCGACCATGACGGCATTGACGGGAACCGGCTGGCCGTCAAAGCTCGCTCGCACGTAGGTCGACACGGGCACGGCCTCGATCACGACGACCAGGACCAGGAGCGCGATCGTCGTCATCATGAACACGAGCCCGCCGAACGACGTCGGGATTTGCGCGGCGTTCTCGGTCTCGAATTGCGGGTACAGCGTACCGAAGCCGAGCGCGAGCGCGCTGATGGCCAGGGTCAAGCAGAGAATGGTCCCGATGCCCACACCCATCATGAACGGTGATGCCTTGAGCAGCACGTTGGTGAACACGGTGATGACCAGGGCGAGCACGAGCAGCGGTATGGTGCCGACCCAGTACTTGGACCACATGAGAGCCTTGAGATCGAGTGGGCTCGACCGCAGCAGCCACATGTGCCGTCCTTCGAGCGAGATCGCGGGAAACACGAATCGAGCGGCAATGGCGGCAAGGACGAAGCCGGCAAGCCCGAGATTCAAGAACGAGATCACCGTCACGAGAAAGAACGGTACCTGCTCGCCCGTGAAGAGCGGGAGCGCCCTGATGTTGAACAGGTAGATGACGACCAACACACCCAGCAGGATGAGCTGACTCCACTGAGTCGCGTCGCGGAAGAACAACTTGAGATCCTTGATGACGAACTCACGCTTGGAGACCGTAAGAGGCTTGAACAGCGGATTGAGCAGCGCCTGCCAGATCCACCCCTTCACGAATCGCTCGGCGCCCTCTTGGGCCTTGGTGAAGCCCGCCGGATAGAGCACGGAATGAAGTGCTGCGCCCAAGACCACGGTTGCCCCGGCTGAGGCCCAGAGGAGGAGCAGGGGGAACCAGTCCACGGGACCCACCAAGTATCCCATCACCGCGTCCGAGGCCCAATCACTCGGCAGGAGCGGGGAGGTAGGCGTGCGCAGGACCGTGATGAAGTCGAGCAGGTTCTGAAATCCTTCGGGTCGTGCGAGTTGCTCGGGACGGATCAGCCGGAACAGGAGCACCACGCCTCCTCCGGCTGCGATAGCGATCACCGACAGCAGATCGCGAGTCCGGCGCGCCGGAAAGACGTTGACCAAGATCAGTGTGAATGCGCTTCCCATCACCGCGGGTATCACGACCAGCGGCACCAGTACAGCGAGGGCAAAGGGACCGAATAGCCACCCGCCGTCGTAAATGACGCCGTAGGCCGTGAAGATGGGTACGGCCATGAGTGCCACCATCCACGAGCTATGCACCAACGTCTCACCCAACTTGGCGAGATAGACGTGGAGCCAGTCGACCGGTGACGAGATGAGGAGGTCCAGGTCCTTGGCCAAAAAGAACGACGACAGCGCCGTGATCACATTGGAAAGCAGCAAGATCGACAGAAACGACAGCAGCACGAGCCCCAAGAGTTTGGCGGCAAGCAGTGACCCGATCTCCTCGACGCCGCGGAAGTACCTGAGGACCCGCCACAACACGCCGAAAACGGCGAGCCAGAAGAGGAGACCGACGGTGGCGATGATGACGACCTTGCCACCGCCTTGACCTTGCCGGAATCGTGTGCGTGCCGTGCGCCACTTCGGCGTGAGCACGAGAGCGAGGGATTCCATCAGTCTTGCAGGATCTTGGCGAGTTCCTTTTCCGCCTCGCCCCCCGTCAACTTGAGGAACAGCTCCTCGAGTGACGCGTCGCCCGCCGCCGTCTGCTCGCGCAACTCGTCGATCGTACCTTGGGCCACGATCAGACCCTCTTGGATGATCGCGATGCGATCACACATGGCCTGGGCCACTTCCAGCGTGTGGGTGCTCATGAGTACGGTACCGCCACGTTCGACAAAGGCGCGGAAGATATCCTTGAGCAGTCGCGCTCCCCTGGGGTCGAGACCCACCATCGGCTCGTCGACCACGATGCATTCGGGTCGGTGAATGAGCGCGCTTGAGATGATGAGCTTCTGGCGCATCCCGTGACTATATGATTCGACGAGCTCGTTCTTCCACACCGAGAGCTCGAATAGATCGAACAGTTCGTCGATGCGCACCTCGATCGACTTGCCGTCCTGTCCAAATAGGCCGGCCACGAAGCGGAGAAACTCGGCGCCTGTCAGCTTTTCATAGACGAATGGTCGATCCGGAATGAATCCCAGATGCTGCTTCGCGGCGGTGGGCTGGCGTATGAGATCATGGCCTCCTAAGACGATGCGTCCAGACGTCGGGCGCAGAATACCGGCGATCATACGCAATGTGGTGGTCTTCCCGGCACCGTTGGGCCCCAGAAACCCGAACAGCTCACCGCGAGGCACGTGAAGATCGATGGCGTTGACTGCGACGAATTTGCCATACGTCTTCGTGAGCTCTTCGAGCCGGATCATTGGTCCGCCTTCGTCGAGACGACGTCGAGCGACAGACGTCCAATCAATTGAACGAGCTCGACCTGTCTCGCGAGTCCGCCGATCGTGAATCGAAGGTGCGCGGCGTCGGCCGGTAGCTGGCCGAACGTGGGATCGACGGCCACCCATCCATCGAGGTATACCTCGGGCCACGCGTGGTAGAAGAAGCGGCCATCCACGTAGACGAGGCCTGCCGCCGTGCGGGCTGGCAATCCGACCGCACGCGCCAAGGCAACATAGAGCACCGTATGCTCGTTACAGTCACCGCGCCGCGTCTGAAGCACCTCCACCGCGCTCGGCACACTGACCGTGATGCGCTTGTCGATCTCGTGGTACACCCACTGCCCAATTAAGTCTGCCGCCCGACGGGGGTTGCGCGTGCGGCCCACGATTTGGCGTGCCTGGGCTTGGATGCGAGGGTCATCACTCTGCACGAGAGGCCCGGGGATGAGATACGCATCCCATTCCCCCCCCGACGCGGGCAATCGGTATCGCGCGTTCAGCCGCTCTGGCGTTTCACGCCGAATGATGAGCGTGTCACCCGTCAGCGTCTGACGCCCCCCGCTCAGATCGAACGTACTGAGGTCGATGCCTCCCACCCGAATAGCGAGCTCCGTGAGTGTTTCGGACGTGAGCGAGACGTTGGACGCGATTGCCGTCTGCCGAATGAGGTCAGACCCAACCGAGAGATCTGTCGAGGCGGTGTCGCCCCGGCGGAAGAAGTTCTCGAAGGCGATCTCGTAGGCGGTGCGCTGCATCGTGAATCCGACGGGCGTGGTGGCCTGCACGATGAGTCCCAGGTCGTCGATCCAGGCCTCGACGCCGAAGCCGCCAAAGTCTTGCTGCACCTGCCACGCGTGCACAGTGTCCCACCGCGCTGCAACCCACAGGGGTGTCTCGCCAGCGAGTTCGGCGGAGTCCGGCACCACGAAGACGGACTCAGCAGTCACCGTGATGTTGACATCGCGTTCGGCAAGCTGCAACGGATCGAACAGACGCACCGCGTAGGTCTTTCCGACCGCGAGGTCGCCGCCGAACGCGAGACTGAGCGGTAAGAGGGCCGGCAGGACAATCGGCTCCGTGAGCGGGATGCGATAGTCCTGTACGCTTTCCGCGCTTTCGATTTCGATCTCGAGCACCGAGTCCCCACGGACGGTGCCCAGCACGCTAAACCGGACGTCCTCACCGCGAAGCGTGGCGTTGAACGTGCGGAGCCGCAAAGTCCTAGTAAGGTTGGCGTTGGTACGCGCTTCGATCCGCTGGACCGTCCCAAGCGCCGGGATACGGAGCAACATTTGGTCTTGGAGCCGAATCGTGTCTTGGAGCGTGTCGACCAGACTCGTCGCGTAGCCGATCTGCTGCCCCCCTAGATCCAACCGGTAATAGGTCGCAGCCGGCGATACGTTGAGTGCGGCCTCCGCCAGGAGGTCTGCCCGGGGTCGGAAGTACTCCCGCTTGACGAGCCACCCCACTGCCCCCACCCAGACCAGAATGATCCCAGTAGCGACGACCCGTCGGTTCATGAACTGCCGCGACCCCGGAGAAATGCCTGCACGACCTCTCGATCCTCTTCGGTTTCCACCACTATACACACTTCTTTGGGGTAAGTGGCGTGGGGGAGGTCACTGACAAGCACGTCAACCAGGATTCGGGCAGCGTCTTCGAGGGCTAGGGCGCCGGGCCCAGTGCCCAGCACGGGGGTCGCAATCCGGGCGAGCTCCCAGTCTGCGGCGCGCTGCAGCACGCTCGTCATGGCGCGGCGCAGTCCGGTGGGCGTCACGGGTTCGTCTTCGCTCCGGATAACGGCATGTACGATGAGCTCGGCAGCCAGATCGCCGGCGCTCGTGACCACTGCGGCGCCGACGCCCAAGCCGGTAGGAACGTTCAAGTGCTGCAGGAAATCGACCCCGCTCAAACGCTCGAGTTGGCGGAGGCTGGGGGAGACGGGTTCGAGCAGTGCGGTAGCGGGGCGAACCACCGCGTCCGCCGTGACGAACGCGAGGTCGTCCACTACGACGCTGATCACTATCTGGCGAACTCCCGGGAGCGGCGGTACATCTGGGCGGCCTCGTCGGGCCGGTTCATGCGGTCCAGCACGATGCCCAAGCCGTAAAGGGCCCGCGCATCGTTCGGACTCAGCTCGACGGCCCGTTGGTAGCAGCGCAGCGCGCCGTCGAGATCATCGATGTGATTGAAGGCTTCGCCAAGGTGGAAGTAGCCCGACGCGCGGCTCGAATCCAGTTCGATGGCCCGCCGGAGATACGGGACGGCTTCCCTCCAAAGACCGCGGCGACAGGTCACGATCCCGAGATTGAAATGGGCCTCCGCGTTCCCCGATTCGAGGAGCAGAGCCCGCTGCAGGTCGGTCTCAGCTTCCGCATATCGTCCAAGCGTCCCCAGCAGAGCAGCGCGGTTGACCAGGACTTGCGCGTTGTCAGGCTCCTGCTCCAGGCACGCGGCGAACTCCTCGAGTGCGTCCTCGTACTCCCCGTTCTCTTCGAGAAGTAGTGCCAGGTTGTTCCGCGCCCGCAGGTTGTCAGAGTGGTGTTGCAGCAGTTCCCGATAGATGCCTTTGGCGCGATTGGTTTCTCCTTGCGCCGTCGCCTGGCGGGCCGCCCGATACAGCAAATCTTCCGATTGGGGCGGGAGGGACGTGTGAACGGGAGTTTCAACGACGTGCGAAATCGGTGCAGGTGGCTCAGCTCTGTGCTGACCGACGTCAGAGTTCGCGATGTCAACCGTGACCGAGGAGTGGTGCGGAACTGCCGGTGCGCCGTCTGACGACGCTGGCTGGTCTGTTTGCTCGCCGGTGGTGACCGGGGCTTCGGCGCGGCGCGACAACTTGCGGCGCTGGCGGCGTCGACGTCTCGATCGATTCATCCCCTCACCCCTCCAATGCTATGGTTTCCGACGCTATCCAGC
>JAOTWK010000653.1 GCA_029862935.1 Gemmatimonadota bacterium
GTCAGCCGGATGCTCCGCGCCCATATGCACGGTGCGAATCACGTGGTCACCCGTGTTGTCGAAGTGCAGTACGACCTCGTCTTCACCGAGCTCGATCGAGCGCATCTCGTCGAATATCGACAACACCGGTGTGGGCTCGGCGTAGCAGACACCGTCGGCGTGCCTTTGCGCCTGAATCGCACGGGCCTCCGGCGTCAGCGGGAAGCGCGCCAGGGCACCGAAAGCCGCACCGAGCGCTCCCCGCGGCGGCGCCCACTTGCCGTCGAGGGAATCCGCGGGCGTCAGCCTGCGGGTCCGCGTATTTGCTGCATAGAACGGATGAATCTCGCCGTCCTCTGTCGTGACGTCGAGCAGGCGGACCTGCTTGCCGAAGCCCCCGCGATTGGGATTGGCGCGCACGACGATCGGCATCCCGGGTTGAAGCGCGTCCCGGTCGAGGCCATCGACCAGCGCCTGCGTGATGCCGAGCCCCTCGCCCTGGATCACGACCGTCTCGCCGTCCGGGCTCTCGGTCTCGATGTACAGATACATGTGCGGGTTCACCCAGTCGAACCGAGCGACCGTGCCTTCGATCAGGATCTCCTGAGTCTGGTCATAAAAGGCCATGCTGTGGTGGGCGAAAGCGGGTGCGCCGCAGCTAATGGTTGCGGTGAACGCGAGGACGGTGGCAGGCAGGAGTCTCATCACGGCACCTGGAAGCAGTCACGGGCCCACGATGATAGTCGCAACATGAAGGGCCTGCCAGGGGAGAGGATGCGGATTCATCACTCGTAGCGCGGGTAGTACCTGGGCTCAGACTTCTGTCTCACCATTCCTTTTTGAGAAGGTCGGCTTAGGGCAAAAGTGGATTCGATGGAGTGCACCTGGTCTAATTGAGGCCGCGCCCCTGAAGGTCGGGCGAGACACGCAGATGTCGAGGAGGTTGCATGCGTCTGATCCGTACAATCACGTTGCTCGGTGCGCTGATGGTTTCGATGTCGGCCTTCGGCCAAGCGGAGCGAGTCGAGGGAGTGCAGGCGGCGCGCCAGGCCGTGGAACCGTTCCGCGTCATCGGTAACATCTACTTCGTGGGCGGCCAGTATGGCTCCTACCTCATCACGACGCCGGAAGGTCACATTCTTCACGACACGGGCACAGCGGGTATGCACGACCTCATCGTCAGGAACATCGAGACGCTCGGGTTCGATGTCCAGGATATCCGGATCATGGTCTCGAGCCATGCGCACTTCGACCATGTCGAGGGACATGCGGCGATGAAGCGACTGACAGGCGCCGAGGTTGTCGCGCTCAGCGGCGACGCCGTGGCGCTCCAGTCCGGCCGGGACAATTCGGCGATCGGAGCCCCGGATTTCGAGCCGGTGGACGTAGACCGGGTGATCGAGGACGGAGATACGGTCTCACTGGGCGGCGTGACATTGCGCGCGCTTGCGACGCCGGGCCACACGCAGGGTGCAACGGTGTGGCTGACGACGGTCCAGGAAGGCGGGGAGACCTACTCGGTCGCCTTCCGCGGCGGTGAAATCCCGAACGCGGGCTCGCCGTTGGTTGACAACCCGAGGCATCCGACCGTCGTCGCCGACACGCAAAGGACGCTCCAGCGGCTGAAGAACCTCGAGCCTCCCGACCTCTTTCTCCATAATCATCCGCAGCCGCCTCGCGCGTTGGACCCGGCCCTTCCCGTGGACCCGCGATGCACGACCTGCCTGGACTCCGAAGGATTCAGAAGCCTCGTCGCGAACGTCGATGCCAATTTCCAAGAGATGCTCCGGGAGGCGACCCGCAGTCCGGGGCAGTAGCGTCGGAAGCGCGGCTATGGCCGCCTGAAGATCACGTCCAACGACTCATCCCAAAGGTTCCTCATGAACCTCTGCAGCATTGGAGCGTCCTCTATAGACGCTTTGCGAATCTCTAGAGTCATCGACTACAAGTTGATTGCCTCAATCGACTGGCTATTTGTCGCCCAATTAATTCCGGGCGGCCGTAGGGGGTCGATAAGTACCCTACAGACTATGCCCCGCGAGCGTCCCGCGCGTGATGCGGCCGGTCGAACGGCGGATAGTTCGTATAAGCGGCCTTATGCCAGCGGCTGAATCGGTCGGGCCGGGCTGAAGCCGTGCGGATGAAGGCAGGTCTAGGCTGTCATCCGGGCGGAATCTGCCCGGTCAAG
>JAOTWK010000102.1 GCA_029862935.1 Gemmatimonadota bacterium
ACGAAAGGAAGGGCGATGGGTGCACTACCGGCTTGGGACAGGGGTTGGCACCCGAGCCACGCTGCGGCTCATGCGGAGCCGACTGCAGGATGATCCACAGCTCGACGCGGATGCCCACCTGGTCCAGCGGCTCCGGGCGGTCCCAGTCGAGGAGCTGTGCAGCGCATCGCTGGACCTCGACAAGCTCGCCATCCCCCGCGCCACCGTCGGCGGTCATTAGGAGCAACGATGCCCGGCCATGCCAAGCGCATGAATGTGTTCGAGCGGTACCTGAGCCTCTGGGTTGCTCTGTGTATGGTGCTCGGCGTCGTCCTCGGCCGGTTGTTCCCGGGCGCCGTGAGCGTTGTCCGCGACCTGGAGCTCGGCCAGGGAAGCCAGATCAACGTGCCGATCGCAGTGTTGATCTGGCTGATGATCTACCCGATGATGCTCAAGATCGACTTCGCCTCGATCAGAGACGTGGGCCGGCGGCCGCGCGGTCTGTTCGTGACGCTGGCCGTCAACTGGCTGGTCAAGCCGTTTTCGATGGCGTTCTTCGGCTGGATCTTCTTCCGTCATCTGTTTCTTCCGATCATTGGACCGGAACTGGCGAGCCAGTACATCGCCGGCGTCATCATCCTCGCCGCCGCCCCGTGCACCGCTATGGTGTTCGTGTGGTCGTACCTCTCCGACGGTGATCCCGCGTACACCCTGGTCCAGGTGTCAGTGAACGACCTCATCATGCTGGTGGCGTTCGCGCCCATTGTGAAGTTCTTGGTGTCTGGCGCGTCGGGACTCCACGTGCCGTTCGAAGTATTGCTGTACTCGGTGATCATCTTCGTGGTCATCCCACTCGCCGCTGGGTCGATCAGCCGTCGTGTCCTGATTGCACGGAAGGGTATCGAATGGTTCAACATGCGGTACGTATCGATCTTTGCACCGGTCACGGTGCTGGCACTCCTGACCACGCTCGTGCTCATCTTCGCCTTCCAAGCGGAGAACATCACGGCCAGGTGGTTCCACGTCGTCTTGATCGCGATACCAATTCTGATCCAAGTCTACTTCAACTCGTCGCTCACCTACGGGCTGATGCGGCTGTTCAAGGTGCAGTACGCGGTGGCGGCGCCTGGGGCACTGATCGGCGCATCCAATTTCTTCGAGCTGGCCGTCGCAACGGCGATCGCGCTGTACGGACCGGGATCGGGCGCAGCGCTGGCCACCGTGGTCGGCGTGCTGGTCGAGGTACCGGTGATGCTGTCGGTGTGCCGCGTGTGCGTGGCGACGAAGCACTGGTTTGAGTAACGGACGGTCGAAGACGGTCGGGGGACGGACGAAGACGGTCTGAGCCGTGAGCTTAACGAACCGCGGCACAGCTCACAATTACTTTCCATTGAGAACGTCCTGGCAGGGAGCGAACCGAGATGAAGATTTCCCATCGCATCGCCCAACTCGCCGAGTCGGCCACGCTCGCCGTTTCCGCCAAGGCAGCGCTGCTGCGCGAGCAGGGGATCGATGTCGTGAGCATGGCAGCCGGCGAACCGGACTTCGACACTCCCAACCACATCAAAGAAGCGGGCATTGCCGCGATCCGAGCGGGTCAGACGAAGTACTCGAAGCCGGCTTCGGGGCTCCCCGTCGTGAAAGCCGCGGCGTGTGACAAGCTGAGACGGGAGAACGGGCTCTCGTACGATCCCTCGCAGATCATCGTCACCGCGGGTGCCAAGAACGCGGTCCAGATGACGTTCATGTGCGTGCTCGAGCCGGGAGATGAAGTCATCATCCCAGTGCCATATTGGGTCTCGTATCCCGAGCAGGTGAAGCTTGCAGGTGCGATCCCCGTCTTCGTGCACGGCGATGAGGTGCACAATTTCGAGTTGACTCTGGGGCAACTCGAGGCCGCGCTCACCGCGCGAACCCGGATGCTGGTGTTGAATTCCCCAAACAACCCGGGGGGGTTCACGTACAGCCCACACAAGATCCAGCAGATCGCCAAGTTTCTCGAGGGGCACGACCTGCTCGTACTGTCCGACGAGATCTACGACCAACTCACCTATGGGGACGCGCAGCACACGAGCATCGCCGCGACCGGTCCCGACGCGTACGGCAAGACGGTGACCGTCAGTGGGGGCTCGAAGACTTATGCCATGACGGGTTGGCGGATCGGCTTTGCGGCAGGCCCCAAATACATCATCGACGCGATGGCCAAGCTGCAAACGCAGCGGACCAGCGGCGCCGCGACATTCACGCAACTTGCGCTCGTAGAGGCACTGCAGGGCGATCAGTCATGTGTGGCAGCCATGCGGGCGGAGTTCGAGCGGCGCGCGGTGCATATGCACAGCCGCCTGTGCACCATGCCCGGCATTTCGTGCGTCAAGCCGACCGGTGCGTTCTACTGCTTCCCCAACGTCCTCGGCGCGTACGAACGACTCGGTGTCCCTGGCTCGGTTGGCTTCGCCGACAGGCTCCTCGAAGAAGCGCACGTCGCCGTGGTCCCTGGGATCGCGTTCGGCAACGATGCGCACGTCCGTATCTCATTTGCCAACAGTATGGAGGAGATCGACAAGGGACTGGATCGGATCGAGCGGTTTCTTGCGTCGTGACGGGCGGGTCAGTCATCTGTTGTTATTGATCGGCCATCGGTGATGTCCTGGCGACTGACAACTCAGAACCGAGAACCGCCCCTCCTGCCTCTCTTGCACCCGTCGGATTTGATCCGACTGCCACGAGCCGGGAGGCGCGTGGCGAGGAGAGAAGGACGGTCCAAGACAGGCGAAAACGGTCTGAGACGGGCGAGGACGGTCGAGTCCATTATCTGTTGTTGTTGATCGGTCATCGGTGATGTCCTGGCGACTGACAACTCAGAACCGAGAACCGCCCCTCCTGCCTCTCCTGCACCCGTCGGATTTGATCCGACTGCCACGAGCCGGGAGGCGCGTGGCGAGGACCGCAGCCGCCCGGGGCCGAATGCGAACGGGCCCGCGATGCGGGGTGCGTCGAGCCTGCACCCGTTGGATTTGATCCGACTGCCACGAGCCGGGAGACGCGTGGCGAGGACCGCAGCCGCCCGGGGCCGAATGCGAACGGGCCCGCGATGCGGGCCCGTTTCGCAGAGGCGCCGGGCGGATTCGAACCGCCGAATGGAGGTTTTGCAGACCTCTGCCTTACCACTTGGCTACGGCGCCTGGGACACGAATACTGGCACGTCCCCGCCGTGTTCTCAAGGCGTTGGCTGCTACCCGTTGTAGATGGGACCGCCACGATCGCGGTACAGCTCGAGTACGGCCCGCGCCTCGTGTCGTAGGACCCCGCGGGTTGCCAAAATGCCGCGATCCTCCAGGTACTGGTAGGACTCATCGAACACGGGACCCTCATCGAACCCCAGAGCGCGGGCGTCCTCGCAGTCGGCACCACATATCAGCCGCCGGACCCCACTCCACAAAACCGACCCCAGGCACATGGCACACGGGTCGCACGACGTGGCAATCTCGTGCGGTGGATCCTTGAGGGTATGTGAACCCACGTGCCGCTCAGCCATCATGAGCGCCACGATCTCGGCGTGCAGCATCGAGTTGCGCTGTGCGACGACGAGGTTCATCCCGACTGACACCAACCGACCGGTCCCGTCGAACACCGCCGCCCCAAACGGTCCCCCAGTGTCCCGCACCACACTTTCTCGCGAGAGCGTGATCGCCAGTTGCATACGATCGTCGTCTGACACGTAGACGCGGTCCCAGTCGACGACCTCATCTACCCACGATGGGAGGGTGATGTGAAGCTCGGAGGGGGGCATTCTTAGATCTGGCACCGGAGATGGACGGCGATGGAGGGCGATGGAGGGCGATGCTGGGCGATGCTGAGCGATGTCGCATCCTGCCGTCCTGCCGCCCTGCCGCTGCAGTTCTGCCCCTTTTGCCCCCGCTCTCTCATCTGCCCCCCGTTTCCGGCAAGAACCGTTTCGGGAACTTCGCCACCACCGTATAGGCCGGGTCCACGACATTGGCGATGGTGCTCTCGGCGAGTTGCCCAAGCAACATGTACGCGTCCCAGCGCTCAAAGCCGTACTCTTCGAGCCATTCCACCAGTTCGACATGTGCCAAACGGAATGCGTCCATCAACGGACGCGCGCTCCCGGCCACCATGATGTACTCGTCGTCTTCGAATCTGGGCCAATCGATCGTCTTGCCCTTGATGAGATCCAACTCGAGGACCACATCCATCGACGTCTCGAGCCCAGTACCGGCGACCTCGCCGAAGCCCTGACGCGCATGGCCGTCGCCAAAGTAGAAGTAGGCACCGTCATGAAAGATCGGGAGATACACGGTGGTGCCCGGACGGACCTCCTGGGCGTCCATATTGCCACCGAAGTCTCCCGGCCACAGACCGCTGAACGCCTCTTCTCCCCTCGGCGCCACCGCTACGCGGCCCAACATCGGCCGCAGATCAATCTCGATCTCTCGGATCTCGCTCCCCTGAAGCTCCGTCGTCGCCGTCATCCGCTCGCGATCCAACTGCCACACGTAGCGCCGCTCCGGAGAACGCGGATTCAGCGATCGCACCCAGCGGTCCTGCGTCAGGCCGCCGAAGTCCGAGTACAAGCGCGAGGCCGCCAAGTCGTGGTTGGGATCGACCGCGTGGATCTTCACGACCAGCACGTCGTTCGTCGTCGCTCCCTCGATGCAGATCGGCCCAACCTCTCCAGGAAATGCTCCACCCGCCTCGGTGTAGTAGCCCCCGAAGTTCGTGCGCGAAATCAACACGGTGCCGGGTTGCACCGTGAGCACTGGTTCGCGCACCGCAAATGTCGGATACCCTTCGCTCGGCGTGAAGCGGACCGTGTCCTGGGCGGATGCCGCGACGGGGATCCCGGCGGCGAGAATGGTCAGAAGGATGCGCTTCATGAAAGGTCTCTCGGTTCTCAGTTCACGGCTGACGGCCATCCGAATCTGCCATCCACCTCCCCAGACAGCAAATCCACGCCGTATACTTTATGTCTGACATCTGAGGACGGAAGGCTCAACCGTGACCACTCCTAGCGGACAGCTGAAGGCTGAGAGCTGATCCCATATGTGCGGCCGCTTTTCTCAAGCCCAGATCGCGGAGCTCGACCGCGAGGTCTTCAAGCTGCTGTCCGTGCCTCCGCTCGAGCCACGCTACAACTTGGCGCCGACACAGGATGCGGCTGTCATTCGGGAGAGCGCCAAGACCGGGCAGCGGGTGTTGGGTCCGCTTCGATGGGGGCTCATTCCGTATTGGGCGAAGGATCCGACCATCGGGAATCGCATGATCAACGCCCGGTCCGAAACGCTGCTCGAGAAGCCCGCCTTCGAGTCGGCATTCCGCCATCGGCGATGTCTCGTCCCGGCAGACGGCTTCTACGAATGGCAGAAGACCGGAGGGAAGAAACAGCCATACTACCTCCGGATGGAGGACGGGCACATCTTCGCCTTCGCGGCGCTGTGGGAGCGCTGGCAGGACGAGGGCCACCGTCCGATCGAAACATTCACCGTGATTACCACAACTCCGAACACGCTCGTCGAACCGATTCACGATCGCATGCCAGTGATTCTGGCGCACGACCGCTATGACGAGTGGCTGGATCCACACAACAACGACGCGGCCGGACTCTCCGACCTGCTCACCCCCTACCCTGCGGCGGCGATGACCGCCCATCCTGTGAGCACGTTCGTGAACAGCCCGCACAACGAGGGCGCGGAATGCGTCTCGCCCATCGAGATATGAGCCTCGACTCGCCCTCCGCTCGTGTATTGGCAAGCACGTTCGACGCTGGTGACGATGACCGCGCACGCTGGAGCCTCGAACGTCTCGAACACCTGCTCGATACTTCACCCGCCCCGTTTTCACGCACGGCGTATGACCCTGGGCACATCACCGCGAGTGGGCTCGTGCTCACGCCGAGCCGCGATGCTGTTCTGTTGGTCTATCACGAGCGGCTGGAACGGTGGCTTCAGCCGGGCGGGCACGTCGAGTCATCCGACAAATCGGTGGCGGATGCGGCACGACGCGAAGTCGTTGAGGAGACAGACATTCGGGTCGACGATCTCGATCCGGCGCTTGTCGCCATTGATGTTCACGAGATACCGGCGACCCGAGGCGAGCCGTCCCATCTCCACCACGATTTCATGTTCCGCTTTCACCTTCGTCGGCCGGCAAGCCCCGCACGCGGCCGCCAAGCGATCTGGTGTGCGCTTCCGGAGCTCGATCGCTACAATGTGGATGAGCCACTGCGCCGAGGCGTGGCTCGCTCACTCACCTGACTGCACGAGGAACCATGCTCATCACCACGACACCGACCGTCCAGGGGGCAAGCATTGACACGTACTTCGGGATTGCCACCGGCGAGGCGATCCTCGGTGCCAACATCTTCAAGGACTTCTTCGCCGGGATTCGTGATATCGTGGGCGGTCGCTCGGCAGCCTACGAAGAGGAGTTGAGAAGGGCACGTGACACGGCCATCGACGAGATGGCCATGGAGGCCGAGGCCATGGGTGCCAACGCGGTGGTCGGCGTGGATCTCGACTACGAGACCATTCAGGTCGGCAAGGGCGGCAACATGCTGATGGTAAGCGCATCAGGGACAGCCGTGAAGCTGGCGTGGTAGCGCGCCTGCGCGGGGATTAGAACGCGAATCCCTGACCGAAGCTGAGCGCCAAGCGGTTGCCGCTCCATCCGTCGCCAAAACGGTAGCCGACGTCGAAGCGCCCGATATTCTGTCCAGAGGAACGCGTGGATCCGAGACGCAGTCCAAACCCGACGTTCCCCCCGAAGCGACGGGGTTCGTTCTCGTACCAGGCACCACCGTAATCCACGAAGAGCGCGAATCCGACACCGAGCAAGCCCGCGAGCTCATCGATCAGGAACGCGCGCTGTTCCAGCGACCCCCACACCGTACGCTCGCCGGTGAATGCGTGGGAGCCGAACGCGCGTGGCCCCAATCCGTGCCCGAGATCATACTCGAACCCCGGTGGCGTTCCTCGACGTGCGCCAAACTGGACGTGCAACACCGTGGCATTTCGGGGAACCACCATGGTCGCGGCCGTGAGCGCGACATTCACCTGTCCTGAATCGAGTCCCGCCGACGTGAACAGCCCGTTTACCCGTGCGACGAGTTTCACGAAGTTCTTCCCGAACGGGAGCCCCGTCTGTACCGTGAGGCTCGGTCCGATTCCGCTCTCCGCATAGCCTAGTGCCGAAGGCGCAAGCCACGCGGAGAGGATGACCCGCGTACTCAGGTCGAGATCGACCTCTCTGGCAAATCCATTGTAGTGGGTGACCACTTCGAAGCGTGGCAACAGGAAATCGGCGAACAACCCCACGGCACCACTCACCGTGTCGGGCACCGTCCCTGCCAACGTATCCCACTGCAAGAACTCCTCGCGCTTCACCTGACCAGCAACACCCACGCGTAGGAACCCGTCCGAACCGGCAATCGGCGCGTAGGCAAGCTCGCCACGCTGGAGGAACAGCCGCCGTCGATAGGTCTCTGACGAGTCGCCGTCGCGGAACTGCAGGATTCGCTGCTTGCCCGCCTGCCCCGCCAGCGCAAACCCCGTCTTATCGGACAAGGCACGGAACGGCATGCCCACTCGCCAGCTCCCAAAGTTCCCATCACTCAGGTCGTCGTAGAGCCCGCTCACCTCGAACCGGGTACCGCGAATGCGCTCGAGCCCAGCTCTCAGTTGGAGTGCCGTCCTGTCTGGCACGTCGCGATAGACGACCCCGGCATGGGCTCCGGTGCCAAACACGTTGGTTTCGATGGCGCCGAGCGCCCACGACAGCTCGCCGGCGGAGAACGACGCGTTCATGACGAGCTGTGTGCTCCAGCCGTCAGCAGTTTGCACGAGGACGTCCACGCTATCCCCGAGCGGTATCGGCTGGATCTCGACGTCGCGGAACAAGCCCCGAGCGCGGAGGTTTCGGAGTGTCTCGTCGACCTTGGCTTGATCGTACGGTTCGCCCTCCTCGAAGAGGAGTTCGTGGCGCACGACCGACGGTCGTGTTGTAAAGTGGATGGCGTTGGCAAACCGGAAGAGAAAGCTCTGCCGAGCTTCCGTGGAATCGAAGATGTCCTGCGTACGCACGATGATGCGGCGGATGACGGGTGGCTCGTCCCCGCCCTGCACCTGACCGCTCAGAGCACTACACGGGAGGCACATCCATAGGAGGAACGCGAGCGTTGTCCGACTCATGCCACCTCATGTTACCGTTTCACCCACTGCTGCTACGGAGTCGATGATGCGATCGGGCGTCACCGTCCCCGACTCCAACTCGTCCTGTCGAAACTTCCCCGTTCGGACCAGCCATCCTTCGAGCCCGGCTCGCTGTGCGCCCTGAATGTCGGACCACAGATCGTCACCGACCATGACGATGGGCGGTTGGCCGGGAACCGCCTCAAGGCCCAAGTCCGCGACCGCCCCCTCGAAGAACTCAGGGTTCGGCTTCCCACACACCACGGCGTCCCGCCCCGTTGCGTACTCGAGGGCCGCCACGTAGGCGCCAGCGTCGACCTCCAACCCTGTGGGACCCTGCCAGTAGCGCCCGCGCTGCAGCGCCAGCAGGTGCGCACCGTCCATAACATAGCGGAAAGCCTCGTTCAGCAGGCGATGGGACCAACCCTCCCCGACATCACCGATCAAAACCGCCTCGGGTCGCTTCCCGCGAGCACCGCTGCCGGATGTGCCCCCGGTCAACTGAAATGCGTCCAAATCTTCGAGCGCGTCTTCTGCAACGAATGGTGCCACGACCCCAATGCCGCGGCGCTTAAGCCAGCCGATCCCCGCCAGGACTGCCGTGAAGACCTCGTGCGGCCGCACGTCGATCCCGTGCTCGACGAGGCGTGCGACCACCCGCCGCCGAGAGCGCCGCGTGATGTTGGTCAGGATGCGAAACGGAACGCCCCGACGCCGAAGTCGCGCAATAGCGGCTGCGACGCCGGGGACCGCTCCCGTCTCCGTGAGGAGAGTTCCGTCTACGTCAAGGAGATACGCCCTCGGCGATCGACTAATACTTGCCGAGATATTGACCAACCTCCCATGAGCTGACCTGAGCCGTGTATTGCCGCCACTCTTCCCGTTTCGCCTCGAGGAACATCGCATAGATGTGAGGACCTAACGCGTCCCGCACGACTCGATCTTTCTCGAGATAGTCCAACGCCTCGTGCAAGTCACGTGGCAGCTCGTCGATGCGATATCGCCGCCGCTCACGGTGGCTCATCGTGAAGATGTTCTTATTGACCGGATCCGGCGGAACGAGCGCGTTCTCGATTCCATCCAGCCCGGCTGCGAGTTGCACGGTGAGCGCGAGATAGGGATTGGACGACGGATCAGGCATGCGCAGCTCACACCGCGTTCCCTGGCCACGACGTTCCGGAATTCGTACGAGCGGCGAGCGGTTGCGCTGGCTCCACGCCACGTTGACCGGCGCCTCATAGCCGGGAACCAAACGCTTGTAGCTATTGACCAAGGGGTTCGTGATGGCACAGAACCCGCGGGCGTGCTTCAAGAGCCCGGCAATGTACTGCAGCGCCACCTCGGACAACTCCCATTTCGCTTTGGAGTCGTGGAACGCATTCTTGCTGCCCTTGAAGAGGGACTGGTGCGTGTGCATCCCTGAGCCGTTCTGCCCGAATATCGGCTTCGGCATGAACGTCGCGGCGAAGCCGTGTCGATAAGCGACGTTCCGCACGAT
>JAOTWK010000654.1 GCA_029862935.1 Gemmatimonadota bacterium
GGGGGCGGTGGTGACGGTGGACCCGGTGGAGTTGGCGGAGAAGGGCTCTCCAGGGAGGGGAGAACGTGCCCTGATGGGCAACGGGGAGCGGACGGTCCGGACGGCGCGGACGGCCCCGACGGGTCGGGAGGTCCTCCGGGAACGCGTCCACGAGTGATCACAGTTTCTCCCGGAGACGTGTTTGGGGCCAGGGTTCCTTTTTCGTTACAGGCGCTGATAGATTTCTCGCGCTAATAGAAGCCTTTCATTACTGGGGAGCGGGGCGTTGGGGCGTGGCGTCGTGGATGTGGCCGACTTGTGTCCTCCTGGGTGTCTGAGCCCGGGGATGCAGTCGCTCACGTGCGCGGCCACCTCGGCGCCCCGCTTCGTTGCTGCCCTCCTCTTGAAGTGACTGAGCTGGAGATCCAGGAGATCGACACGTGATTGTCTCTGTACCGAAGGAATCGCAGGCGAACGAGAGCCGGGTGGCTCTGACGCCCGATATCGTCAAGCGCCTGGTCAAGCAGGCGGTGGAAGTCCGGGTCGAGCACGACGCGGGCATGGGTGCCTCGCATACCGATGCTGACTACGAAGCGGCGGGTGCCAAGGTCGTCGCGGACGCCGACAGCGTGTGGCGAGAGGCGGACATCGCGCTCCACGTTCAGCAGCCACGCACGGAGGGTCGCAACGAGGTTGCCCTACTGCGGGAGGGCGCGGTGGTCGTCGGCATGCTCTACCCGCTGACCAACCTCGGGTTGGTGAAAGAGCTGGCAGCTCGGAAGATCACGAGCTTCAGCTTGGATCAGTTGCCCCGCATCACCCGTGCGCAGACGATGGACGTCTTGTCGTCGATGAGCACGATCGCAGGATACCGGGCGGTACTACTCGCCGCGGCGCATCACGGGAAGTTCTTCCCGATGCTGATCACGGCGGCTGGGACCATCGCACCCTCCAAGACACTCATCCTGGGCGCCGGCGTTGCGGGGTTACAGGCGATTGCCACCGCCCGACGGCTGGGGGCTGTGGTCGAGGCGTTCGACGTCCGTCCAGCCGTGCGAGAACAGGTAGAGAGTCTGGGAGCGAAGTTCGTTTCGCCGGAAGCGGGTGCCCTGGAGGCCGAGGGTGAAGGTGGCTACGCGAAGGAGCTGTCGGCGGACCAGCACAAGCGAGAGCTGGAGTTCATCCACGAGCGCTTACGTACGGCTGACGTGGTGATCACAACGGCGCTCATTCCGGGTAAGCCGGCGCCGGAACTCATCACGGAGGCGATGCTCAAGGACATGCGGCGCGGCAGCGTGATCGTCGACCTCGCGGCGGAGGCGGGCGGTAACTGCAGGCTCACGCAGGTCGGCGAGACCGTCGTTCGGCACGGGGTCAACCTCATGGGCCCGATCAATCTGCCCGGCGGCATGCCGGTTCACGCCAGCCAGATGTACGCCAAGAACATGCATGCGTTCCTGGGACTCCTCATCGACAAGGAAGGAAACCTCAACCTCGATTTCGAGGATGAAATCGTCAAAGGCACGTGCGTGACGCACGAGGGTCGTGTCGTGCACGAAGCGACCCAGAAGGCCATGGAGGGCTAAGCGAGATGATTGAAGAACTGGTCGTACTGTTCGTGATCTTCGTGCTGGCGATGTTCGTCGGTTTCGAAGTGATCACGAAGGTACCCCCGACGCTGCATACACCGTTGATGTCCGGATCCAACGCGATTTCGGGTATCACCATCATCGGCGCGTTGATCATTGCCGGTCATGGTGACACGCGTGTCACGTCCATTCTCGGGCTCGTGGCCGTGATCTTCGCCATGATCAACGTGGTCGGGGGATTTCTGGTGACGGACCGCATGCTCCGCATGTTCAAGCGTAAACCCGAGGAGCCGAAATGACCGGCGCGCTCGTCAAGCTGTTCTATCTGCTCTCGGCCGTCCTGTTCATTCTCGGCCTCAAGCGGTTGAGCTCCCCAGCCACCGCTCGGACGGGCAACTGGCTGGCCTCGCTGGGCATGCTCATCGCCATCGTGGTCACGTTGCTGTTCCAGAACATCCTAACGTGGCAGATGGTGGTCATCGGCATGATCGTCGGATCGTTGATCGGTGGCGTCTTCGCGCGCACTGTGAAGATGACCGCGATGCCCGAGATGGTGGCGCTGCTCAACGGGTTCGGGGGAGGGGCATCGGCGGTCGTC
>JAOTWK010000655.1 GCA_029862935.1 Gemmatimonadota bacterium
GTTACCACATTGCACCGTTTCCTCGAAAGATCGAGAACGTCCTGAAGTTCCCCAGAGGAGCAGTTCTCGACCGTCAGGCCGTTTCGGCCCGGTCGAACGCTGCGGGGATCACATCTCCGTAAGCGCACCCGACCTTCCAAAGTGCGGGAAAGCGCTCTTGCGAGGAAGAGATCAGCAGCTAGCGTACGTCGTGAAACCCCTAGCGCGCCTCCGCTACGGCGGCGAACCTTGAGCACGATGTCGGACGTGACCATCCACTACCACTTCACACTCGAAGACGGCTCCGAGGAAACGTTCGAGCTTGCGCTCGACGAGAAGACGCTCGAACTGAGAGCGACCGATTCGGCCGATCATCCTGCGTGGACCGAACTCGGATTTCGCCAGTGCCACCATTGTCCTCTCGAGCCGGCGACCAGTCCACAGTGTCCGGCAGCTGCCAAGCTGGTCTGGCTCGTTCAAGGCTTCGCCCGGGTCCTCTCACATGAGCGTGTACGTGTAGAGGTGCGCACCACAGAACGCGCTACTACCCTGAACGCATCCGCGCAGGAGGCGGTGAGCTCCCTCATGGGACTCATCATGGCGGTGAGCGGTTGCCCCCACACTGCGTTCTTCCGCCCCATGGCACGGTTCCATCTGCCCGGCGCCACGACAGAGGAAACGATCTACCGCGCCACGTCGATGCACATGCTCGCGCAGTACTACGTGCGACTCGCCGGCGGCGACCCCGATCTCGTATTTGCCGACCTGGTGCAGCGCTATGAGGCGGTCCAGGAGGTGAACCGTGCCTTCGTGCAACGGCTACGCGCCGCAGCAGACTCCGACGCCACAATCAACGCCCTCGTCGTCCTCGATGGATGGGCCCTCACGATGCCCTGGGCAATCGAAGAATCGCTCGAGGGACTCCGTCATTTGTTCGAGCCATATTTGGATCAGTGATCTACTGTCGGCTCCCAGCCATCAGCCATCAGCCTTCAGCTCTTGTGTGACGGTACCGACAAGTGTCGTCCCGCAGTCGTCTAGGTCTCGCAGTCGTATTCGTCGTCCTAGTCGTCAACGTCCTCGGTTCCCCCCTCTGCCTCCTCTGCATGCTATCTTGCGCCCGGCATGACTGACCTCGGTCGCTGGAGCGTACGGCAACGCGCGGCAACTGCGTGGCTCGCGGAGCGCGGTCCGCGATGGATCGCGCAGTTGCCCCGACTCGGGGTTGACGAGAACACCCTGCTGCTGGGCTTCGCCGTGGCGATCGGTGTGGCAGTCGGGCTTTCCGTTCTCGTCTTCTATTGGCTCATCGACCTCGTCCAAGGTGGCGCACTCACGGCCGTCGGTCGGTTCACTGGCTTGAGTAGCGTGGCACTCGTGGTGGTAGTCCTCGGCGGCCTCGGGCTCAGTCGATTGCTGGTGTATTACGGCACGGGTGATTCCGATGGCGAGAACATCTCCGACGTGATGCTGGCCGTGGCCAAACGGCGCAGCACGATCCATTCGAGGCCGGTGCTGCTGAAGACGCTCGCGTCGGCACTTGCGATCGGGACGGGTGGCTCAGTCGGCGCCGAGGGCCCGGTCGCCGTCGTGGGGTCGGCACTGGGCTCCAAGATTGGACGCTTCTTCCGCTCGGGACCCGAACGCCTGCGACTGCTCGTGGCCTGCGGCGCCGCGGCCGGGATCTCTGCCGCGTTCAACGCTCCGATTGCCGGCGTCTTCTTCTCCCTCGAAAAGGTGATCGGGAGTTTCGGCGTGCGCGCGTTCCCGCCGGTTCTCGTGGCGAGCGTCATCGCCGCCGCGATTTCCCGTGCGGCGTTCGGAGACTCGCCCGTCATCGAAATCCCGACGGAGTACGGTATGGGAGGGCCCGGAGAACTGGTGCTCTACGCCCTGCTCGGCGTGGCGGCGGGCGTCGTCTCCGTGTTCTACACGCGCTCGGTCTACGGCACGCGTGATCTCTTGGATCGCATCAAGTGGGGGTGGCTCGCGGTGATCGTCGGGGCCCTGGTGGTCGGCCTGTTCGATATCGTGTTCAAGGCGGATCTGTGGGGTCGGGGACACGAGACGCTGTCCATCGAAATCATCGGTGCCCGTACCGGCACGTTTCTCATTGCCCTCGCGTTCGCCAAGGTGCTGGTCACCGGCGCTACACTGGCCGTGACGCGCGCCGGTGACCAGCAC
>JAOTWK010000656.1 GCA_029862935.1 Gemmatimonadota bacterium
AGCTGCTGGGCTTCGAAGTATTCGAGTTCGCCGATCCCTCGTCACAAGAAGCAATCGATGGGTCGCTCGATGTCTACGAATCCAAGATCACGGCTGACCTTGATTTCGGATACAAGCTGAACGACAGCTTCGAGCTCAGGGTCGGTGCCAACAACCTGCTCAATGCCTATCCGACACAGCAGGACTCGGACTGGACTGAAGCAGGAGGCTACTGGGATGCTGTGCAGATGGGATACAGCGGCGCCTACTATTACAGCCGTCTCGTCTTCAGCTTCTAGGCCTTCCTACCGTGCCACCGGGGCAGGTGGCACGGAGTTGCCCGGTGTCCGCGAAGGGCGGGCGCCGGGCAGCGGTTGATCACCGCGGCCCAAGCAATCATACCCGCTATTCTTCGCACGCTGCGCGCGCTCAGGGTTTCGCTGCTCCGCAGCTCGACGGCATGAGGTCGCGAGTACTTCGCCTGCGGCGAAGGTCTGAGAGGCGACAGCGAATCTCGCCGCCCCGATTGCACGAACCGTTGAATTAACGGTATATCTGTGGGTCCGCTGCCTGAGTGGCTTCGGGCCCGCTGCTACATTGGGTTCCTTCTTCTTCGTGACTCCAGTTTTCGAGGACGGCTGATGACCAAAGCGTTCACTGCTCGATTGTCAGGAGCGCTCTCCGCTCCGCTCCTATTCCTGATGTTCGCGAGCCCGCTCCTCGGGTTTGCTCACCAACAGGCGGACGACGGTGCAGCCCTGTACGAAGCTGTCGTCGACGGTGAGTCTGCTCGCGTGCTCCGCCTGCTGGAGCAGGGTGCTGACCCTGATTTCCGCGGCCCCGACGGCACGCCAATCCTGTTGACCGCCGCGTTGGATGGCCGTGCGGACATCGTCGACGCACTGCTATCGAGCGGAGCCGAAGCGAATGTCCAGGATGCGAACGGATACACACCCTTAATGGCGGCTGCGGAGCGCGGCGGAAGCCTGGAGGCGGTCATCGCTTTGCTCGACGCAGGGGCTGACGTGAATGCGAGTGTCCAAGGGTGGACGCCTCTGTGGGGAGCACTCGACCATGGCGATCCGGAGATCATAGAGGTTGTGCTTGCACGCGGAGCAGACGTGAATGCCGCGCTCCCAGCCTCTCTGGACTTGGAGGAACTCTGCGGACCCGGGCAATGGGCGTGCCCAAGCACGAGCCTTCTGATGCTCGCCTCCGTAGGTGGCGAGACAGAGTTGGTGAAGACCCTGTTGAAGTATGGTCCCGACCTGGCCGCGCAGGATGCTGCGGGAAGGAATGCTCTGTCCTACGCGGAAGATGGGGAGCACCCGGAGATCGTCGAGATCTTGAGGAACGCCGGGGTGCCAGAGTCGGAGGACGTCAGTGGGAATCCGACCGCGCAGCCATCGTACACGCTTCAGGATCTTGGGGCCCTCGGCGTTCGGTTGACGAGCGTTGCACAGCGCATGGAGGAGGTCCCTTCCGCGCATGGGGACCCCGACGCTGATGATCGGCGAGAGTGGGAAATCAGTGTAAACCTGGTAACCCTGGTGGAGGGCCTGGACTCCAGACTGGAGGATCTCGCCACCGCGCAGTATCTGGCCGGTTTGGCCAGCGACGAAAACGCGGAAACAGCCTGGACCATCTATCACGGTTGGACTCGCTCCTTGTTCGACGACATCGCCGAAAAGGCGGAGTGGTTCTGTGAAGGCTGGGCTTTGGAAGCGGAAACGGCCATGGTCAAGGAGGGCGTCACCGAGTACTGCTCCATAGCCCGCGAGGTTCGGCAGCTCCTGGCGCCTGCCTTGCAAGCAATGGATTGATCGACGGAAAGCGTTTACCTGGCGCGCGATGAAGTGCATCTGGTCGTCGGAGAGCCCGTCTGCCGCGGGTGGCAACTCATTCTCCAGCGGCAACCTCGCTCAGAGCGCCAGCTTCGAGTTCGTTCCGAATGTAACCGGTACGTAGACCTACTTCTGCCAGATCCACCCCGGCGTGATGGTCGGCGCAACCATGACGGGTGATAGTCCGCTAGTTCCCGGAGGCAAGGCCACGCCACAAACAGTCGAGGGACTCTCTGCTCATTCGAGCAGCGACGTCCGCGTCCGTCCCTGGTCGTGATAACTGCCCGTTGATTGTCAGGGTGGCCAATCCATGGACCATGGCCCAGCATACGACCAGTG
>JAOTWK010000295.1 GCA_029862935.1 Gemmatimonadota bacterium
CATGCCCCGACGGCGGAGGTCGCCGCCTCGACATCGAGCAGATTGTTGAACGACAGCTCCTTGCCGTGCAGCTGGCGCAGCTCGTCAAATCCGCGGCCCTCCCCCGTCACGTAGAGCGCGGCCCGCTGAAACGGGTTTTCTCCGTAGCGCAGCACCTGGGTGCGCTCGAGCGCCAGGCCCATCATGGAGGGGAACGTCTCTTCGTCTTTGCCGAGGAACTGTGCTATCGCGGCGTCATAGGCAGCGGTGTGCGCAAACACCTTGGCGGCCAGTGCGACCCGAAACTCCGGCGAGACCTTCTCTTCGCGGAGCAGGCTCAAGACGAGATCGTAGTCGTTCGGGTCGACGACAGGCAGCACGAAGTGACAGTTCTTGGCGGCCGAGCGGAGCATCGACGGCCCGCCGATGTCGATTTGCTCGACGGCGTCGTCGAACTTGACGTCAGGGCGTCCGATGGTTTCGCGAAACGGATACAGGTTTACCGCCACCAGATCGATCGGGGTGAACTGACGCTCGGTGAGCTCACCCATGTGGTCTTTGGAGTCGCGGCGGGCAAGGAGTGACGCGTGTACGGCGGGATGGAGCGTCTTAACCCTCCCCTCCATGATCTCAGGGAATCCCGTGACCTCCTCGATAGGGATCACCGGGACACCTGCTTGCCTGATCATGTGTGCTGTCCCGCCAGTGGAGATGACGTCCCATCCAAGTCCGACCAGGCTCTTGGCGAACTGGTCCACGCCCCGCTTGTCCGATACAGAGATCAACGCCCGCGGCATCCTCTATCCCTCCAAGTCATCTTCGTGCGATCACGTTCGCGTCATCTGCGCCGCTACCGGCCGGTCCGGGGCGTCCACAGAAAAGGCCGCTCCCGATGGGAGCAAGCGCGCAATTCCGCCTGCCTGCGCCGCGGCCAGAACCACCGCCGGGAGCAGCTGATGTTCCACCTCGAGCACCCGAGCGGCCAGGGACTCGGGGGTGTCGTCGGGGGCAACGGGGACCGGCCACTGTGCCACGATCTGCCCCCGGTCATACTCGGCGTCAACCAAGTGGATTGTGCACCCGGAGACGGTCGCCCCAGACGCCAAGACCGCCTCATGCACCCGATGTCCGTACATCCCTTTGCCGCCAAACGCGGGCAGCAGTGCCGGATGAATGTTGATCATCCGCATTCCATAAGCGGCCACGACCTCGGGCGGAATGAGTTTGAGGTATCCCGCGAGCACGACGAGATCGATCCGGTGCGCGCCGAGCAGCGCCACCAGGGCGGGGCCGTCAGCCGGATCGTCCAGCACCGCCGTCTCAACACCCGACGTACGTGCCCGATCCAGTGCCCCAGCCTTCGGCGTGTTGCTGATCACGATGGCCACCCGGGCTAGGGCGTCACGCTGACACGCGTCCAACAGCGCCTGCAGGTTGGTGCCGCCGCCCGAGGCCAGGACCGCGACCCGCATGGCCTCCTCCCTCCGATCGGGCGACGATTGCGCGAGGCTGTCAGGGGAACTGATCGGCATCCGGGAACTTACTTGGGTGGCAGCGGTGCGTCACCAATCTCCCGCCGTGCGGTTGCCGCAGCCTCAACCACGATCCCAAACTCGTCGTCTCTAATGGTCCGGACGTCGAAGAGCACGCGCCCGTCCTGCGCTCGCGCAATCACTGGAGGCTCATGGTGTCGGAGCGCAGCGAGAAATGCGTCGCAGGAGTCGACGTTCAAAGAGACGAGTGTCGTGGGGAGCTCGCTCTCGGGAAACGCACCTCCGCCGACCGCTGAGGCACCGGGCTCGGTGCGTGCGCCGCTGATCTTGCGGGCGAGCCGCCGAGCGCGACGCTTCAGGTCCTGTGGCTCCGCGGTGAGCATCGCGAGTGCCGGGATCTCCGCGAGTGCCCGCCCGGGGTCGCGATAGAGCCGGAGCGTTGCCTCGAGCGCGGCAAGGGCGCTCTTGTCGGGTCTGAGGGCCCGAGCGAGCGGGTGTCGGCCGGCTTGCTGCACGGCGGCACCCGGGCCGGCGATGATGCCTGCCTGCGGACCTCCGAGCAGCTTGTCGGCTGAGAATACGGTGATCACGCCTGCGGCGATGCTGTCACGAACCAGCGGCTCGCCGCGGAGTCCGAACGCCTCTAGGGAGAGGAGGAGCCCGCTCCCCACATCGTGGACCACCGGGATGGCTCGTCGGCGTCCCAGATTCGCCAGGTCCTCGACGGCGACCTCCGAGACGAATCCGGAAAGGTGAAAATTGGAGCGGTGCACCTTGAGCACAGTTCGCGTGCGGGGGCTGATGGCGAGCTCGTAGTCGCTGAGGCGGGTTCGATTCGTGGTGCCGACCTCGACGAGGATCGTGCCGCTCCGGCGGAGGATATCCGGGATCCGAAAGGCGCCGCCGATTTCCACGAGTTCGCCCCGCGATACGATCGTCTCCCCATCGGTGCCGTACGCGTGCAGCACGAGCATGAGTGCGGCTGCTGCGTTGTTGACCACGAGAGCGTCCTCCGCACCGGTCACCTCGCACAGCAGCTCGCGAACGTGGTCTTGCCGCGTTCCCCGCGTGCCAGTTGCGAGATCGAACTCCAGGGTGCTGTACTGCAGCGCGTCGACGACGGCGGCACCGGCTGATGGTGCAAGGGGCGCACGGCCCAGATTCGTGTGCAGCACGACGCCGGTCGCATTCACGACTCGTGTGAGTGATGGCCGGGTGTCCTGGCGGACCCGAGCAACGACGGCCTGCACCCACCCATCGGCCGGCGTGGCGCCTCCCAGCCGCCGCGCATCCTGCAGCGTCGCGCGAATGGCGTCGACGAGGTCGGCGCGGGCGACGTCGGCCATGGTGTCCGCTGCCTGGACATCGGCGAGGAGCGCGTTGACGGCGGGGAGCTTACGCCGGTCGTCCGTCACGTCGAATCGGGGAGGGCGGGCACGAGGAGTGGAAGCAGCGACTCGGCTTCTACTCCCGAGACGTTGCGCGTCACTGCCTGGATCAAGTACCGCGCTCCGGGCTCGAGTGGCTGCGCGACGACCAAGTACCAGGTCGACGACAACACCGGCCGTTGTGCAAGAAGCTTCTCCGCGTCGGAGGTATCGGCTGGTGTCGTCAGGGTGTCCTGCGCGACGGGTGGGCGCGGGGGGATGGCACGGCGCGGTGGTCCGGCTTGCATGGTATCGAGCGCGGCGGCACCAGTGTCTGCCGCGGCGCGGAGCGAGTCTGCGACAGCGGCGGAGTCAGCGGCCGCTCGGCGGGCGGCCGCTGCAATCGAATCTTGAGTGGCTGCGGTGCGTACGGTGCGCACAGACACGGGTAGCGTGTCGGGAAGCGCAAAGACCCGTACGGCTGACGAGTCGGCGTTGCCGGGCGACAGTCGCTGCGTGAACTCGATGCGCACGGTGACACTGTCGACGGCCTCGAGTTGGCGGATCTGGGGGCCGAGGGTGTCGCGCGCGAAGGACCAGAACACGGTGGAGGCAGTCGAGTCGAGGGTGACGGTGACCGAGTCGAACGGCTCGCGGGGTTCCCGTCGACCGCTGTTGTTTCCGTCGATCGCTGCCGTCACCCAGTATTGTCCGGTCGGAAGCGACGTCAACAGGAACTCACCGATTGAATCGGTCGATGTCACGTAGACGAGCGTGTCCGGCAGGAGCGCTGCCTCCACGAGTGCATTGCGGGCGACCTCGCCGTCTTCCCAGTTGAGCACGATCCCGGCGAGCCGCGTGTCGGGGAGGGAATCGCCCGTCGAGAACACGATAGTCCGGCCTTCTTCGGTCCGGTTGTTCTGCAGGTCCGTGACGCCCGGGAGCAAGACGACCTGGTACACGACACCGGGACGCCAGCCGCGCTTGGGTCGCACTTCGATCGCGTTCCGCTTCCACGAGACAGTGAGCTGCTCCGCGCGGGGCGAGAACCGGACCAGTTGGTCGAGGCCTCCACCCGACCGTTCGCTGATGACCTCATCGAAGTGGAACCGCATGGGTCGGTCGAGATCTGGCACGACCGCGCCCGAATCGGGTGTGACGGAGGCGAGAACGGGGGCGGCGAAATCTGGAGGACCGCCCGGCGGCTGCTCCATTACCGCACAGGCGGTTACCGCGGCGGTCAGCAGCCCAAGGCGGCGAGCTTGGTGCCGAGCGTCTCGCATTGCTCGCGCCATGTGTGCTCCTTGTCCCGCTCGCGCTCGACGACTTCCCGAGGCGCGCGGCTCATGAACTGATCGTTGGCGAGCTTCTGTGCGACACGCTCGAGTTGTGTCTCGAGCCGCTCGCGCTCGGCCCGGAGGCGCTGACACTCTTGCGCGATGTCGATGGCGTCTCCCAACGGCACGAGCACCGATGTCCCATCGTGGAGCACCGCGTGGCCACCGACTCCCTCAGCGCTGTCGGCAATCGTCAGGTCGCTGATCTTCGCGAGTCGTTCAACGGTTCCCTGTTCGGCGTTGATAGCTGCAAGCGTCTCGCGTGTGGCCGGCGCAACGACTGCGGTGAGGGTCACCGACGGCGCCACGTGATACTCCGCCCGGATTCCTCGTACCGCCGTGACCAGCGCCTGCACAACGGCGAACTGACGTTCGGCCTCGTCGTCAACGAATTGCTCTTTGCCGATCGGCCACGCCGCGCGTGCGAGGAGCGGCTCGCGGTTCCCCGGCAGGTGAGCCCACAGCTCCTCCGAAATGAATGGCATGACGGGATGCAGCAACCGGAGTGCCGTCTCGAAGACCTCGATCAAGATGGCGCGGGCGACGTTGCCCTCCGGGGCCTGGTCGTAGAGGCGCGGCTTGACTTGTTCGAGATACCAATCGGCCAATTCATCCCACACGAAGTGGTAGACCTGGTTGGCCGCGTCATTGAGTCGGAACCGCTCAAGTGCGTCAGTCGTGTCAGCGACGACGTGTTGGCAACGGGACAGGATCCAGCGATCCGCGAGCTCGAATTGTGC
>JAOTWK010000312.1 GCA_029862935.1 Gemmatimonadota bacterium
CGCTCGGCGGTACCGGCTGTGGCCGAGACGTTCTGGAGGATGAGCCGTCCCGCATTCCACAGCTTGTTCGCGAAGTTCCGGCCCGCGGCAAAGGTCGACTCCATCTGGTTCCGATCCATGATGACATCGGTCCCAGCGGCCGCCCCGGAAACGATCGTGAAGCGGAGGGCATCCGCCCCGAATTGCTCGACCACGTCCAGCGGGTCGATGCCATTGCCCAGCGACTTGGAGAACGCCCGATGCTGCGGGTCGCGAACGATCCCGTTGAGGTACACCGTGTCGAACGGGCGCTCGCCCACGAAGTGGTACCCGGCCATCACCATGCGCGCGACCCAGAAAAAGATGATGTCCGGTCCCGTGACGAGTGTGTGACCGGGATAGAACTGAGCCAAGTCGGGTGTCTCTTCCGGCCACCCCATGGTGGCAAACGGCCACAGCCACGAGGAGAACCAGGTGTCCAGCACGTCCTCATCCTGCCTGAGGGTGCCACCGCACGCTTCGCAACTCGTCGGCTCCTCGAACGCCACGGTGATATGGTCGCACGCGTCGCAGTACCATGCGGGAATGCGGTGTCCCCACCACAGTTGCCTGGAGATATTCCAGTCGCGGATCTCCGTGAGCCAATTCTCGTAGACCTTGCCCCAGCGTTCGGGGACGAACCGGAGCTGCCTGGTGCGGTAGGCCTCCAGTGCTGGCGCGGCCAAGGGACGCATCCGAACGAACCACTGATCGGACAGCCGCGGCTCCACCACGGTGTGACAACGATAGCAGAAGCGGACGGCATGCTGATATGGCTCGACCTTCTCTAGTAGGTCTTCCCGCTCCAGCGCCTCCACGATTCGCGTCCTCGCTGCGTCGCGGTCCAACCCCCGTAACGATTCCGGCACCCGCGGGACGTCGGCCATGTGCGCGTCGGGAGTCATCGTGTCGGGTGTCTCGTACTCGTTCGGAAGCGCCGCGGCGATGTCGAAGTCGTTTGCATCGTGTGCCGGGGTGACCTTCAGCATGCCGGTCCCGAAGTCACGCTCCACGGCCGTGCTCATCTCGATTGGGATCTGCACGCCGGACAGCGGGATCTCGACGATCCGACCTGCGAGTCCCTGAAACCGGTCGTCTTCCGGGTGAAATACGAGACACACATCTCCGAACATCGTCTCCGGGCGGGTCGTGGCGACCGTCACTCCGCGTCCCGGACCGTCATTGCCCGACCCGCCATCGACGAACGGATATCTGATGTAATACAGATAGTCGTCGCGATCTCGAAACTCGGCCTCTTCGTCAGACAGCGATGTGAGGCACCGCGGACACCAGTGGATCACGCGATGACCCCGATAGATCAGCCCCTCTTGGTGGAGCTGCACGAACACCCGCCGGACGGCCATCGAGTAGGCGTCGTCGAGCGTGAACCGTGTCCGCGACCAGTCGCAGGAGCAGCCAAGGGCCTTGAGTTGCTCGATGATGGAGCCACCTGTCTCGTGCACGTGAGTCCACACGCGCTCCACGAATGCCTCGCGGCCCAGGTCCTGCCGACGTTGACCATCCTGCGCGATCATCCGTTCCACCACGTTCTGGGTCGCGATGCCGGCGTGGTCCGTACCGGGCAGCCACAGGGTCTCGCGGCCCCGCATCCGTTGGTAGCGGATCAACACGTCCTGCACCGTGTTATTGAGCCCGTGACCCATGTGCAGCACGGAGGTCACGTTGGGCGGCGGGATGACGATGACGTAGGGCTGGCGGTCCGACGTGTCAGAGGCGGCGAACGCGTCGCCGTCGAGCCAACGGCCGTAGATGGAGTGTTCGATGGCCGACGGATCGTATTTCGGAGCGAGTGTGAGCTCAGTCATCACTGACGACGTAAGAGTGGAGCGCGATGAGGCCCGACGCGTCGGTCGGGTCAGCTCGCAGCCGAGGGGGTGCGCCGGCGGAGCGAACCGCCATGGTCGGATATCAGCATGCGGTTGACCACGACGGAGGTGCCCGCCACGGCGCGGGCCGTCGAGCCGGCCAGGTCGCGCAGGTCGGCGTCGGGAGCGGTGCCCGTGAGCTCGATGATCCCCTCGCCCAAGGCGCGCACGTCCAGCTCGAGCGAGCGCGTGGCGGGGTGCTGCGTAAGGGCGTGCAGGACGGCCTGGCGCAGCGCATCCGGATCGTCAGCAGGTGTGGTGCCGTCCGTCCGGCGCAGCCGGCGGCCGACCCGCTCCCGGAGGCTGCCGAACAGGTCATGGACGGCGATGCCGGCGACGATTCCGAGTCCGAGCCCCGCAGCGGCAGCAAGCGACACGCCGAACCAGTCGCGATCTTCATCCTCGATGCGAATCAGCCTCATTGCTCCCGTAGCACCCACCTCCAGTGTTGACTACAATTATACGATTGATTGGATTCGATTGGTACTCGACCGGCCTATGCGTACGCCGGGCCCACACTCGTCCCGCGACGATTTCCCATGACTGAGACGATTCAGGTCACACTGCCCGATGGTTCCGTCCGCGCCGCGCCCGCGGGAACCACAGCGCGTGACATCGCGGAAGAGATCGGATCGCGTCTCGCCCGGGCCGCTGTCGCGGCACGGGTCAACGGGGACGTGTGGGATCTGAATCGGCCACTCCTCGAGGATACGGCCATCGAGATTCTCACCGACGACAACCCGGCTGCGCTCGAGGTCCTGCGCCACTCGGCGGCGCACGTGCTGGCGACTGCGGTGCGTGAGCTGTTTCCCGAGGCGAATATCGGCTTCGGTCCGGCCATCGAGGATGGCTTCTACTACGATTTCGAAGTGCCGCGGCCGTTCACGCCGGAAGACCTGGAAGCAATCGAAGCGAAGATGCGGGACGTGGCCAAGGCTGATCATACGTTTACCCGCGAAGAAGTGGATCGGCAGGAGGCCGGCCGTCGGTTCCGGGACGACCCCTTGAAACTCGAGCGTCTCGCCGAGCTTGGCGACGACGAGACGATCTCGGTCTACTCCGACGGCCCGTTTGTCGATCTGTGCCGTGGCCCGCATCTACCCAACACGGGTCGCCTCAAGCACTTCAAGCTGCTGCATGCCGCCGGCGCGTACTGGCGTGGCGACTCCAACCGCCAGATGCTGCAACGCATCTACGGGACGGCGTGGTTCTCCAAGGCGGACCTCGAGGACTACCTGCGTCGACTCGAGGAAGCCGAGCGGCGCGACCATCGGATACTGGGCAAGCAGCTCGATCTCTTCAGCGTGCAGGAGAACGTGGGACCGGGCATGATCTTGTGGCACCCGAAGGGTGCCGTGCTGCAGTTCGAGTTGCGCCGCTTCATCGAAGACGAACTTCGGCGTCGCGGTTACGACTTCGTATACACGCCGCACATCACGCGCGAAGATCTGTTCGTCCGATCGGGGCACCTGCCGCTCTACGAGGAGCAGCAGTTTCCCGCGATGGGTGCTGGGATCGGCGAAGCCGAACACGTGCGCTATCGCGTGAAGCCGATGAACTGTCCGATGCACACGCTGATCTACGCCGCGCGCCAGCGCTCCTACCGCGATCTGCCGGTTCGGCTGTGTGAGATCGCGAACGTGTACCGCAACGAGTTGTCGGGCACGCTCCACGGATTGTTGCGCGTGCGCGGCCTGACCATGGACGACGCGCACATCTTCTGCCGTGAAGATCAGATCGAAGACGAGATCTTCGACATGCTGGACCTCACGGACGTCGTGCTGCACAAGACATTTGGATTCGAGTACCGCATCGACTTGGCGACCCGCCCGGACAAGAAGATTGGCGACGATGCCTCGTGGGAGATCGCGGAGCAGGCGCTGCGGCGGGCGCTGGAGCGGCGCAAGCTCACCTTCGGCATGGATATCGGCGGTGGCGCGTTCTACGGCCCGAAGATCGACATCAAGCTGCGGGACGCGCTTGGTCGAGAGTGGCAGGGGACGACGATCCAGTTGGACTATCAAATGCCGGAGCGGTTCGAGCTGGAGTACACCGGAGCTGACAACCGCCCGCACCGACCGGTCATGATTCACCGGGCCATCCTTGGGACGATCGAGCGATTTGTCGGCTGTCTCATCGAGCACTTCGCTGGGGCCTTCCCGGTGTGGCTTGCCCCCGAGCAAGTGCGGGTCATTCCGATCACCGATGACCAAGCTGCTGCGGCTCGCCTGGTGGGCGATCGATTGCGCCGCGCCACGATCCGCGTGTCTGTGGACGACCGCAGCGAGACGCTCAACTATCGGATTCGCGAAGCAGAAGTCATGAAAGTGCCGTTCATGGCCGTGGTCGGGAAACGCGAGGTGGAGCAAGGCACCGTGGCCGTGCGCGCTCGCGGCGCCGGGAAGAAACAGGAGGTGGTGAGCGTCGATGAGTTCGTGGAGCGAGTCAGGGAGTTGATTGCCTCGCGGGCACTGGAGTTAGCCAGTGGCTGAAAGCCGAAAGCCGACAGCCCTCGCCATTGAGCGCCCCTGGTTCCTCCGGTAGATTCATTTCCAAGTCGTATCGCCAATCTCTGGGAATGATGGGATCGAGGTGGGGATGCCAACCGTGAAGGACACAACACCTGTCATCGTAAGTGCCACCAGAACCCCGGTTGGGCGGTTCATGGGCGGGCTGAGCCCGTTGCCCGCAACCAAGCTGGGCGCGATCGCCGTCGGGGAGGCGGTCAAGCGCGCGGGGATCGACCGCGCGGCTGTCGAAGAGGTCATCATGGGGATGGTGGTGCAGGGCGGTGCCGGTCAGGCGCCGGCCCGCCAGGCCGCGATCCACG
>JAOTWK010000657.1 GCA_029862935.1 Gemmatimonadota bacterium
TCCCGCACGCGGTTCGTGAACAACACGTCATATATCATTGTTTCGCTCGTGATCAACGGATACGAGCAGTTCCCAACCTCTCCGTTGGGCATCGTTCCGGGCGGGTACTACGAGCTGGAGCTCGCGCCGGGGACATACACCGTCACCGCCGCGAACGGATTCTGGGATGGGAGATCGCGCTTCTCCATGTACACGTGGGCGGGCAACTTCACGCAGCAGGCTGGAGCTACCGGAGAGGTCAAGTTCAGCGACCCGACCATCCAGCAGCTGCTCGCGCGCTTCACCAGTTCCGCGTACTGGGAGGGCAATTTCTGGCACGACGGGCTGCCGCACGTCGCCGGATTCCGGTTCTTCTCCAACAGCAACTGGGACCTCTACCTCGACGGAACCAAGCTGAGCTCCGGACGCTACAGCCTCGTGAGCCGCAACCCCAGCGCCTTTACGGTCACGTTCACCGTCGGAGACCACCAGGGCACGCTCTACGAGACGTTCGGCTATTTCACCATGCGGAACGGTCCCTCCGACTTCTCGCTCATTCAGTACTTCCCTTCCGGTGGTGCGGCCGCGGCGCAGTCGGGTCCCGTGGAAGTTCCGATGAACGTCACGATTCACGGGTCGGTCGACTGACAGGACCATTCCCCCAGGTCCCTGTCGAGTGCGGGGCGGCGCAGCAAGCGCCGCCCCGCTTCAGATGGCTACAACTCGAGAGCAGTATTGGCACGCTGTTTGCCATATTCAAAGACAGGGACCGGACCGCACCATGAAGATCGACCATCTCTTGCAGGATATGATCAAGGCCGGCGGCAGCGATGTCCACCTCAAGGTGGGGATGCCGCCGGGTATCCGCGTTGCCGGCAAAATCTACCCCCGGGGCGAAGATCGGTTGAGACCGGAGCACACGCTCGCCGCCGCCCGTGAGCTCCTCGACAACGAGCAGTGGGAGCGATTCGAGCGGCTCGGCGACATGGACTGCTCATATTCTTTGTCCGGCGTCGGGCGCTTTCGCGTCAATGTGATGCGCCAGCGTGGCTCCATATCCCTCGTGCTGAGGCACATTCCCGACAAGATTCCAAGCATCGACGAGCTGGGACTCCCCCCCATCTGCAAGTCGCTAGCGACGAAGCCCCGCGGTCTCGTCCTCGTGACCGGGCCCACGGGGAGCGGCAAGTCCACCACCCTGGCGGCAATGATCGACCTCATCAACTCGACTGTTCCAGGGCACATCCTCACCATGGAAGATCCCGTGGAATTCCTGCACCGGGACAAGAAGTGTTACATCAACCAGCGCGAAGTCGGTACGGATACGGTGGGCTTCAACGAGGCCTTGCGTCGCGCGCTGCGGCAGGATCCGGACGTAATCCTCATCGGCGAGATGCGGGACCTGGAAACGATCAGCCTGGCCGTGACCGCGGCCGAGACCGGACACCTGGTACTGGCCACGTTGCACACGACCAGTGCGATGAAGTCGATCGACCGCATTGTCAGTGTGTTTCCGTCGGAACAGCAGACGCAGATCCGGCTTCAGATGGCGGGTACACTCCAGGGCATCATCTCGCAGACGCTGATCCCCTCCATCAAGGGCGGACGCGCGGCGGCGATCGAGGTGCTGGTTGCAAACGATGCGGTGCGTACGCTGATTCGCGAGAACAAAATGGCGCAGATCCCGACGGCCATGCAGACGGGAAAGAAGATCGGTATGCAGACGCTCGAAGAGAGCCTCAGCGTGCTGGTGGCAAAGAAAATCATCAGCTACGAGCACGCCATCGCCAAGGCCAACTACCCGGAAGCGGTCACCCAACCTTACGGCAGCCCCAGCCCCGCGGGTATACGCTAGCGATCGTCCTTATCTTCAGCCTCCATCTCCGGACAGATCACCGCTCGATTCGCCGACGACCACGCCTGCTCCGGTGAGGGCGATCTGATATCTTCTTGTCCAACTCTACATTCCGTAATACCCTGACGTTGATGTCTCGGTTCGGCAAAGGCATGCTCTGTACTCGATGTTTCTCGATCGATCACGCTCAGGAGGGGTTGTGCGAGTGAATGCCTCTACCCTTCTCAGACGGCTGACGAGAATCAAAGACGACTACTCAGCGGTGGCTACCGGCCGAAAACTGGAGTTGCTCCGGGACCTCGACCGTCGTCGTCTGTCCAAGGCGA
>JAOTWK010000658.1 GCA_029862935.1 Gemmatimonadota bacterium
TGGGATTGCTCGAGACGGCCGACCCGCTGGTGCTCATAGCGATCGCCGTGATCTTCAGGTTGTAGCACCTGCTGGCAGGAGTCGTACGTGCCAACGGGAGGCGGGCTGCGCAGCCGCCTCCCGTTTTCCTGTCGCCGCGCTACCGCTCGGTGTCGGTTTCGGGGGAGACCGGGTCAGTACCAACGAGGGTCGCTACCGCGTCCGCAATGACGGTCCAGTCCATCGGCTTGGAAAGGAAGCCGGCTCCTGCACGAGGATGGCGTGACAGCGGCTCGAGTCCACGGCCGACTACGTGGGTGCGCGCACCAGCGTGATCCTCAACCCGTTCCTCACCGTGCGGGCGGATGGACGGCTCCTGATGGAGCGCACGAGCGGCACTACCCGCTGGGACGTGGCGCCGGCACTTGCCGTTGGGCTGCTCGATCTCGTGGAGCTGGCGGTGGGCTACCGTTTCGGTGACCTGCGCGATCCGGACTTTTCGGTTCGCGGCGGGCATGGGGCGTTCCTCACACTCGGCACGAAGGTCACGGAAGGGTCCGTCGCGACCGTGGCCGACTTCTGGCGCTCCCGGTTCGGCAACTGATATTAAAGGTCGCCCCGCTTTCGGAGGGCGAGCTGGGGCCGTCGATTCAGGGCCGTACCGCAGCCGGAGGAGTGACCGAGCCATGACCCAGATCAACATGCAGCGCGTTGCCCTCGGGGCCCTCGCGGCCGGAGCCGTCATCTTCGTGGCCGAGGGGATCTTCAGCCAGTTCTACATGGGACCGATGCAGACGTCGCTCGAGGCCTACGGGCTGTCCATGGACGTCACGGTGGGCGGCTTCGTGATGGCGGCACTGGTCTCGCTGCTCATTGGGTTCGCGGCCGTCTGGTTCTATGCCGCGGTGCGGCCGCGATTCGGTCCCGGACCCAAGGCCGCCGCGCTCGTGAGCGTCGTGCTGTGGTTGGGAGGCTATGTCCCGTCGGTGCTGGGCTACAAGATGATGGGGATGTTCACCGACTGGTTGCTGGTGTTCTGGGCGCTGACCGGGCTCATCGAGGTGATCGTCGCCACGATGGTGGGCGGCTGGCTCTACAAGGAGAACGAGTCGGGCGGCGCGTAGCCAGGTAGTGTTTGCCTACTGCGGCTCTCGGCATTAGGGTGGGTCCGACCCTAGCCCAGGAGCCGCCCGCATGCTGAGAAGTATCCGCGCAATCATCACGCTCAAGACGGCGGTGGTGACGGCGCTGGCCCTCCTGGCCACCTATCTCGCGGCACGATTTGACCTCACGGCGGATTTTCCGCTCACGCTCGTGGGGATCGCGGTGGTTTTCCCCCTGGTGTTCTCCATCAGCGGAGCCTACAAGCGGCGCGAGGTGGCCCTCGGCCAGTATGGATCCATGAAGGGGAATGGTCGTGCTATTTACTTCGCGGCCCGCGACTGGATGGAGCCGGATCCGGAGACGTTGGCGCGGGCTCGGGAGCTGCTGTTCGAGCTCCTGGACGGGTGTCGCGATCTGTTCCGGACGCCCGTGAAGCGGATGGCGCCGCAAGAAGAGCGCGTGTATCAGGCCTTCTCGGATCTGTCGGAGTTCGTCAAGAGCTTCCGGGCCAAGGGCCTGGCCAGTGGTGAGGTATCGCGCTGCAACCAGTATCTGAGCAAGATGCTGATCGCCTTCGAGAACGTGAAGCACATCTACCAGTATCGAACGCCCCGCACCCTGCGGGGGTACAGCGCCCTGTTCATCTATCTGCTGCCAATCATCTACGCGCCATACTTTGCGGAGATCGCGAAAGATTTTGCCGCGGGACTCACCTACGTCATGCCGGTACTGTTCACGGTGGTGCTCGTGAGCCTCGAGAACATTCAGGAGCACCTCGAGAATCCGTTCGACCAGATCGGCGAAGATGATGTGGTGATCAGCGCTGAGAAGTTCGTCGAGCGGTTGAGCGTGTAGGATGGCGTCACACATCATGCAGACGCTGATCGAGCAGTGGAGCGGCGAGGCGGTCGTCACAAGGTACGATCGGGAGACCGAGACCTGGGTCTTCATCGCCATTCACGACACGACCCTGGGTCCCGCCATGGGCGGGTGCCGCGTCTGGCAGTATCCGACACCGGCCGATGGTCTCCGTGATGCGATTCGTCTCGCGGAGGGCATGACACACAAGTGGGCG
>JAOTWK010000659.1 GCA_029862935.1 Gemmatimonadota bacterium
ACCGCGCACGAGGACGCGAGCTGGAGCGAACGCCGGTTCGATCAAGATGGCCAGTGGTGGTGGGCGGGATCGGGATCGAACGGCGTGCTCGTGGCGCCCGAGACCGATATCAATTTCATCAAGTCACAGTACCCATTGGGGACTCCGGACGACGAGCGGCCGTTCACCATTGCCGTCTGGGAGGATGATCACATGCGAGGAGTCATATACGACCCCGATCGCACGTACCCATCCGCCGTCCTCGCAACGACCAGCCTGCTCCCGGCAATCCAGCTCGGCCTGATAGCAGGCAACCCGAGCATGCTGGCCGGCGTGTTCTTTGGGGCGGGTTTCTTGGTCTTGTTGTATGACTTGAACGATCTGTTCAACAATCCGGATGATTTCATCGGCATCGCAGTCGATAAGGACGAGTGGTACGCCGCCACGGGGCAAACCAGCCAACGCAGTCATGTCCTGGTCCGGGGCAATCAGCGCGCCGGCGATATCGACCTACTCTATCGCTACTGATGTTCGCTGGTGTTGCTCACCGCAGGAGGGACGTGGTCCAAGTCCTTCTTCTCCCTCTTGCGGTTCTCCTCTGGCGAGGCCGAGATTGTGGGCACGAGTGGGCCGCTCAGTGGGCCGGCGAGGACGGCTGCACCCTGAACAGAATCGGAGTGACGATGAGTCGAGTACGGACCATTCTCCTGATGGCCGCGGGCGCCTTCGCCACGACCACGCTCGCGGCGCAGGATATGTCTGACACGCTTGCCGCGAGCATTGCTCGAGAACGCCTGATCAGCGTCGAGACCGCCTGGGGTCGATATGATCTCGCGGACCCTCGCCTGGACGGTGGCGAATTGTCGTACGCGAAGCGTTTCGCCAAGAGCTGGCGGACGCCGGATTCCATCCCGTCGCCGTTTCCAATGACCGGCGTGTTCAGGATCCAGCGGAGGAGCGGGGACCAGAGACTCCTGTTCGCGGTTGCGGGAGGTCTCTTGGCCGGAGTGGGTTCGGCGGTCGCGAGTGAGGGACGGAACACTGGCGAAACCATCGGCATTGGACTGCTCTTCAGCGTCCTGGGTGCCGGCGGCGGGTGGTTGATTGGCAGTTCGATTTCTCGCTGGGAGACCATGTACCAGAGGCCTGGCCCCCCGTAGCTAGGTCTGCTCCCACGCCGGCCGGCGCGGTCAGCGTGTGGCTCGAAGGTAGAGGTAGAGTCCGAAGCCCCCGACCGCGGCGCCGGCGATGGTGACCAGGCTCTCCTCCACCAACAAGCCCGTCACGATCCCGGCCGCGCCCACGATCATCAGGATCTCGCCCTGCCGCTTGTCGCGGCGGGATTGGACGGTCACCGCCATCCCGAACGGCTGCGCCGTCTGGAGCGAGAGACTCTCAACCGCGTGAAGCCGTATCGTGGCGGCGACGCCGTCCATGCTTGGTGCGATCAGCGGCGTAGTGGTGGACTGACCGGAGGCTTGGCTGGGTGCGGTGGTGAGGGCGAGCAGGGCGAGACTGGCCGCGAGCACGAATCGCATGGGACCTCCGGGAGAGGGCCGTGGGGTGTGGGGTCGGCGTGTAGTATAGCGAATTACCGCCGCGGCCCGCGATCCCGCGCCCGAGAGGTCAGCCGTAGCAGAACATTCGACCGGGGCGTTCGGCGACACCCACCATTCGCGGTAGCGCTAGCCCGTTACCCGCCGGGCCAGCGCCCGAGTCACGAACCGGATCCGATCCACCCAAGGCAGGCGCCCGAGCATTGTCCTCACCACGCCCCTGGTGAAGTAGGTCTTCATGCCATAGTCCACGGCCGCATCCACCATCACCGGCCGGCCCTCGGCCAGGATCGCCCGGGCGCGGTCGAGTATCGGGTCCACTTCGGGGTCGTTCCTTAACTGCAGGCATTCGATGCCGAGTCCCTGCGCCAGCCCCGCGAGGTCATAGTCGGGCAGCACACTGGCCACCGAACGGTTGAAGGCGACTCTCTGGAACTGCGCAATCTGGGCGAGCTCCTTGTCCCGCAGCACGACGATGGCCACCGGGATCCGCTGGCTCGCAGCGGTCAGAGACTCGAGACCCGTCATCAGCAACGCGCCATCGCCGGCCAGCGCGACGACCGGTACCTCGGGACGCCCCAGCTTGGCGCCGATCGCCGCCGGGATCGCGTATCCCAT
>JAOTWK010000103.1 GCA_029862935.1 Gemmatimonadota bacterium
GACGAAAGCTCTACGAGATCACCTCACTGGGTTGGCGTGGGACTGACCAGCAGTGGCGTCACTACACGCGGGCGTACCTCTACCTCGCCGCGCTGGCAACACCGCTCGTGCTCTCGGTCCACAGCGTCGTCTCGTGGGACTTTGCGATGGCGATCGTGCCCGGTTGGCACGCCACGATTTTCGCCCCCTACTTCGTGGCCGGGGCCATCTACTCGGGCGTCGCGATGGTGGTGACCCTGTTGGTACCACTCCGCAAGGCATTCAAGGTGGAGCGGTACATCACCGTGGAGCATTTCGAGAACCTCGCCAAGCTCCTGCTGCTCACCGGCATGATCGTCGCCTATGCCTATGCAATCGAGTATTTCATTGCCTGGTACAGCGGCAACCCGTACGAGCGGGCCTCCTTCTGGAATCGGGCGTTCGGGGAGTATTGGTGGGCGACGTGGACGATGATCACGTGCAACGGGATCCTGCCGCTCTTCTTGTTCTTCCGTAAGGTCCGTCGCAGCATCCCCACGCTGTTTCTCTTGTCGCTGTTCGTGAACCTTGGCATGTGGTTTGAGCGGTTTGTCATCATCGTCGTATCGCTCTCGTTCGAGTACGAGCCATACGCCATGGGACACTATACGCCGTCGTGGGTGGAGTGGTCGATTCTGGCGGGGAGTTTTGCCTGGTTCTTCATGTGGTTCCTGCTGTTCGCCAAGAACTTCCCGACGATATCGATTACCGAAGTGAAGGAGATTATCCCCATGCCGCGAAAGGAGCGCCCCCATCATGGGTAAGCACCCGAGCGGCGTCTTCGCGCTCTACCATCACGTCGATGCGGCGACGGGGGCGATCCGAGCGCTCAAGGAGAAGGGATATCGGGATTTCACGGTCTACACACCGGTGCCCAACGTCGAGGTAGCGCAGGCCGTCCGCCATCGCGTGAGTCCGGTCCGGCTGTGGACGCTGGTTGGTGGGCTCACCGGATGCGTCGCCGGATTCGCGATGACGTTGTGGATGTCGTATGACTGGCCGTTGGTCGTGGGCGGCAAGCCGATCGGCTCGGTGATTCCCTACGTCGTGATTGCGTTCGAGCTGACAATCCTCTTTGGGGCCGGCGCGACGATCATGGGATTGCTCTTCCATAGCTGGCGATCCAGACAAGTGGGGGCGTACGACGGCCGCTGCACTGACGACCAGATTGGCATCTTCGTTCCGTGTCCGGTCGAGCGACGGAGACCGGTCGAGGATTTGCTGACGGCCTCGGGTGCGGAGGAGGTGCGCGTTGAGACGTAGGGCGCTCGGCGTGCTCGTGCTCGTCCTGCTGGTGGGTGGCTGCACCCGGGAACAGTGGCATCGGTTCCCGAGCCCGGACGATGCCGTCGCGCTCGTCCCATGGTTCTCCGTGATGCACCGGGGACTCGCCATTCAACCGTACAAGATGCCGCGCCAGCCCGCAGTGGGCGCGGTGCCGATCTCGGGGCTCACGATCGTCCCTCCCGCGGTGCCGCAAAACCAGCGCGTGCTGGATGCCCTGGCGAATCCGGTCCAGCGGACGGCAGCGTCACTCGATCGGGGTAAAGACCGCTACGACATCTACTGCACGGTCTGCCATGGCGAGCAAGGAGAAGGCGACGGACCGGTGGCGCAATCGTTGGCCAACGCCGTACGCAACCTGAACGATCAGCGTGTGCTCGACAGCAGCGACGGGTGGATCTATGCGGTGATCGCGAACGGCTACGGCGCGCTCATGCCGGAGTACGGCAGTAGGATCGCCCCGGAAGACCGGTGGCACATCGTGAACTACGTTCGCACGTTGCAGCGAGGGTCCCCGTGACCGCGCAAAAGCGCTACGAAGAGATCTACCGGCGCGGAGCCAACGCGCCGACGGGTGGCTTCTTCGTGGCGGGGTTGGTTTTGGCGGTCTTGGGTCTCGGGACGTTCGTGGTGCTGGCCCTGGGAGGCGATCCTGGCCGTGCGTGGCGCATGTTCCTCATCAACTTCCTGTTCTTTACGGGCGTGTCACAGGGCGCGGTGGTGTTCGCCGCTACCCAAAAGATCACGAAAGGGGTTTGGGCGGGACCGATCATCCGCTTCGCCGAAGCAGCTGTGCTGTTTCTGCCGTTCTCCATCGTGTGCTTCCTGGTGTTGTTCCTCGGCAAGTACCATCTGTTTCCCTGGATCGAGCACCCGACGCCGGCGCGGGGGAACTGGCTCACGGTCTCCTGGGTCTTCTGGCGCGACTTGGCGGCGTTGCTCGCCCTGACGATCACCAGCTTCGCGGTGGTGTGGAACGACCTCAAACCCGACGTGGCGCAGCTGAAAGACCACGTCACTGGGTGGCGGCGGCGCCTGTATGAACGGATTGCTGGCGATTTCGTCGGTGTGCCCGAGGACGTTGCCAAGGTCGAGCGTCGACTCACCTGGCTCGCCCCGCTGTTGTGTTTGCTGTATGCGTACCTGTTCACCCTGTTAGGGTTCGACCTCATCATGTCGCTCGCGCCGTACTGGCTGAGCAATCTGTTCGGTGCGTTCTTCTTCATGGGCGCGTTCCTCACGGGTCTCACCATGATGGGGCTCATGAGCGTCTATTGGCGCGGCAAGCTCGGCCTGCAGGACGTGATTGGGCGTGAGCAGTTCCACGACCTGGGCAAGCTCGTGTTTGGGTTCTCGATCTTCTGGGCGTACCTGATGTTCAGTCAGCTACTGGTCATTTGGTACGGCAACCTGAGGGAAGAGACTTCGTTCGTGTTCTACCGTCTCTGGGGTGAGTGGCGGCCCATCGCCTTCCTCGTCGGTCTCATGGTGTTCTTGATTCCGTTCTGGGGACTGATCTGGGTCAAGGCCAAGATCACGCCGATCACCTTCACGCTGTTCGTCGGGATCAGCTTCCTCGGCGTGTGGCTGGAGCGGTATCTCCTCGTGCAGCCGTCCCTCACGGACCACGGCCCCCAATTCGGCGTGCCCGAGGTCGGGATTTCCCTGGGATTTCTGGGGTTGTTCCTGATCGCCTATGGGCTGTTTGCCCGCGCGTTCCCCATGGTGAGCCCACGGTTGCTCGCGAAGGCCGAGGCGACGGGGCATCACTGAGTGGGGCTGTCAGCTGAGAGCCGTCAGCGTTCGGCTATCCGCTGCCCCCTCTGCCCCCTCTGCCCCTCCTCCATCTAAATTCCACCCATGTCGTCCCACGCTCCCATCTGGCGTGCAGCCCAAGCGCTGGCGCGATCCGGTACACTCGGGGCCATGGCTACCGTGTCACGGCATCGTGGTTCACTACCGATGGCCGAAGATGCAAAGATGGTCGTGGCTGTCGACGGACAACGATGGGGCACAGTGGGTGGCGGCTGCACCGAGGCCGACGTGACCGATCAGGCACTGAGGGCTGCCAGGGACGGGAAGCCCACATTCGTCCAGCATACGCTGAACGCCGATCTCGCCGGGGATCTCGGACTGTCCTGCGGGGGGACCGTCGAGTTGTTCTTGGAACCGATCGTGCCGTTGGCGGAGATGGCGCACCTGTACGGCGTGGTGGCGGACGCGATCGAGCAGCGGGTTCCGGCGACGGTGTACACGGCGATCGAATGGGGGCGTGGGCCGGCCAAGATCGTCCGAACCCCCGATAGCGTGACGACGGTCGGTGCCTCGTCTAACGCCACAGTCGACTCGGCCTCCGCGACCCACGTGCCAGGGGCATCGTTTGTCGACGAAGAGAACAACCGATTCGTCGAGCCCGTGGCACGTCTCCCTCGGCTCGTCATCTTCGGCGCCGGTCACGTGGGGGCTCAGATTGCGCGACTCGCAGCGAACGTGGGGTTCTACGTGGTCATCTCGGACGACCGAGCGGAGTTTGCCAACGCCGAACAGGTGCCCTGGGCTGACGAGACGATTGCAGAGGATTTCCGCACGCTGCTCGGCCGCCTGGTCCTGGATGAAGACGACTACGTGCTCGCCACGACGCGCGGGCATGCGTTCGACGCCGCCATCATCGAGCGAACGGCTGCGTCACGCGCGCGATACGTGGGCATGCTCGGCAGCCGCCGGAAGCGAGAGGTGATCTTCAAAGCGCTTGCGGATGCAGGAGTCCCGCGAGCTGCACTCGACCGCGTGAAGGTGCCGATCGGTGAGCCGATCGGTGCGGACACGCCCGCGGAGATCGCCGTCTCCGTGGTCGCTGAGCTGATTCGCCTCCGGCGCTTGGGACCGACGGGTTGAGCGGCTAGCGGATTCGGGCCGCGAGTGCCTCGAGTGAGTCGGCTTCGATAGGCGCTCGGAGGATGAGCACGTATCCATCCCTCAGCACGACCGTCGTCGGAGGTGTCGGCGTAACCTCTGCCGCCACGCGATCCGCGAACACTTCCGTCCGCCAGAGGGGTGCGTCCGGATCGTCGCTTCGCCACTGGACGATCTCCACGCTCTGTCCCGATGGAAGTGCCTGCACGATGCGCGCAGCCGGTGACCCGTTGATTTCGCCGACGGCAATGCTGTCAATCGTGAGTCCCGCGACGGTACGCACGCTGTCACCGAGATGCGCAGCGGCTTCAGACCGAGTGGCCGGGCGCCACGATGCCTCCACCGCGGCGCGGTTAAGCTGCCGGCTCACCACGTCGGCATCTGCTACCTGGGCGGCGAGTCCTGCCGCCGGTGCGTCTCGGCGCGCCTCTTGTTCGAAGGCGGCATCGACCGCCACGGGTCGTGTTGGAGGCTCCGTCGGTGCCGCCTTGGCGAGTTGCTCGCGTTCGGCGGCCTCCTCCTCGGCCAGACGTCTCGCACGCGTGTCGGCGGGGATCTCCGGCGGAGGGGTCGCTGCGACCTGTCCTTCCGCTACTCCGCCGGGACCAGCGGTACCCCGTCCGCCGGCGGTGGCCGGCTCGGCTCGAACGGATTCCGTGACCGAGGTCGGGGCGGTCTCGTCGCTAGTGCCCACGACGTCGAGCTCGGCGGTCGGTTCGGACACCCTGGTGGCGATCGGCGCGAGCTCCTGCGTCTGACGAAACTCGAAGGAGCCCCGTGCCAACCATCCGATGCCAACCGCAAGCACGAGCGTCGCAGCCCATCCGACCGCGGCGAGTCGGTTCATGGTAACCATGCGCCGTGGAGCCCGACGGGTGCGTGCGTGATGCCGTGTCTCGATCTCCGCGAACAGGGGCATCGAGATCTGGGCAGGCGCGGCATCACGCAGCAAGCCTGCTGCGCGCTGCCGGACGACGCGGACCTCTTCGAGACGTTCCCGACACTCGGCGCACTCGGCGAGGTGGCGTTCGAGCGCCTCCCACCGCCCCGCTTCACGCCGGGCGGTCGAGAGCGATTCGAGGGGGTGGAGGGCCATGGGTTCCTGCCGAGGTGCCACGTTGTCGCCGAAGAACGGCCCCCGCTCCAGTGCGTCCAGATACTCGTGCATTCTCGATTCATCTATGTGCGACATCGCGATCCTCCAATGCCTCATGGGCTTCCACCAACCGCCGTCGCGCTCTCGAGAGGGTCGTGCCAACGGCCTTCACCGCGAGTCCAGCCTGCTCGGCGATCTCCTCATAGTTGAAGCCGGCGTCCCACAGCAGCAGTACTTCTCGGTCGCGTTCACTGAGTTGATCCAGCGCGCGGCGGACCGCGGCCATCCGCTGTTCATGCTCCATCTCCTGCGTTGGATCGACGACGGCCCGATCCTGTGTCTCGGCCTTGATCAGTGTGAGATGGTGTCGCTGTCTCACGGCGGCCCGTGCCTCATCGCGTGCCAGGTTGTTTGCGATGGTGAACAGGAAGGCACGTGGATTGTCGGGATCGTGATCCAGTGCGCGCATGAATGCCTCCTGCGCCAGGTCTTGGGCCCGGTCCGCATCCCACACCTTGCGGTGAAGGAAGCGGACCAGGTCCTCATACATCTCGCGATACACTGCTGACCAGTCGACGCGCACAGATGCAGTCTACTGGCCGCGGAACTCCCGCACCAGCCGTCGGAGACCACTCGTGCTGACCGACGACGCACCGCCATCACCGATGTGGATGCTGATCCGGTCGCCGGCGATGACGACGTCACCAAACTCCGACACGTACGCCTTGAGTTCGGGCAGCGCCTCGAGCACGGCGAAGTACGCGCTGGTGTAGAGCTCGATGCGCACGGTCTGGACCGAGTCTGCGTGACGGAGGTCGGTCCACACGCCCTCGATCTCCTTGAACAGTCGACCCGCCACGTGGCGGGATTGCGCCATGTGGCCTCTTTGGAGCAACACTTCGTCTACGGACGCGAGCTCCGCCTCGGTTCGCGCGTCGCGGCGCGCACGATCCTGCTTCGCCATGCGTACGGCTCCTTCACCAACCGCGGTGGACGGCGCGCCAGCCAGGTTCTGCGCCATCGGAATGGGGCCTCTCCGCCCGTCGGCAAACTCCGTGGGCTCCTGCACCAAGTACGACGTGTACTCGCTCAGCAGACCATAACGCAGCGCGGTTTTCTGGATCTCCTCGACCAACTCGTCGTTGGGTCCGTTCAGCCGCAACTGCTGTGACAGGAAGCCCAACTTGCGGGACGCCCAGAGCCGCGGGATGAAATCGTTGGCGTCGGAGCGCGCGGCAAAGGTCGCTCGGGTGGAAAAGCGCTCCGTCCGGCCGGCACGCCGGCCCTCGATGGTGATGCGCCCAGATCGATCGCTGTCGCGACCTTCGTAGCGACCGAACACGACCAACTCTTCGCCGGCGAACAAATCGGGCAGCGTGATCGGGTAGATCTCGCTCAGCTCGACCGGGGTGTCGCCGAGGGTCAACTCGATGAGTACGGGGTGTTGAATCTTGGCGGCCAGAACGCTCAGTGCCTGTTCGACGTCTTCACCGGGTTCGACGTATCCCGTCGCGCCGCGGCCTGCCGCAGAGAGTCGATCGAGCAAGTACGTGTTCACATCGTGCCCAACCCCGAACGCGAAGACCCGTGTGCGACCGCGGGCGTTTTCTGCCTGCTCGGCAATCCGCTCGGGATTCTGTTCGCCAACTGACGGCAGTCCGTCGGTGAGGAACACCACGATGGGCACACGTTCCTCCGGGCTGTCCAGCCTGAAGGCCTCTTCCAGCGCCCCGGCGATGTTGGTTCCCCCATCGGCCCGGAGCCGGGACACCCACTCCCGCGCCGTCGCCACCTCGCCACGCGTCGCCCGTGCCCATCCGTCGGATTGGGCTCTGATCCCGTTGCTGAACGCCAACAGACGATAGCGATCGTTCGGGCCCAGTGACGATAGGATCTGCTGGAGAGCGTCTTTGGCCTGCGCCAGCTTGGACCCGGACATCGATCCCGAGACGTCCAGCACGACGGTCACGTCGCGAGCCAGCGTGCTGCCGTCGGCGCGGCCGGGAGACAGCGTGAGCATGAAGTAGCCGTCTTCACCCAGCGGTCGGTGCGTTGCCAGCGTGATCCCGACCAGTGAACGCGCAAACGGCAGGAAGAGCGCGAAATCGCCCGTCAAATCCGACACCGGACGAACGCGGAGCTCACCGTCTCGGCGCTCGATCCGCAGCTCGTGCGTGGGAGAGAACGGATCGCGATACGCAGCGGCCGAATCGACCGTCATGGTAAACGTCATCGGCGCCGGCTCCGGTCGGCGCTGGGGTCCCACGGGCCGATCCGACTCACCACGATGCCATCCTGTGCGGCCCCCGGCGGCGTAGCGAAACTGCAGCGCGTCACCCGCGCGCTCGAGGAGCTGCGTGTAGCGGAGTGTGATCTTCCGCGTTTCGCCAGGATTGATCGGAAAGACACGCGCGCGAATGAGACCGTGCCCAGCCAGCTCGATCAACGCGGGATCGCGCTTCCTGCGGACGATCTCCTCATAGATCGCCCGCGCGCGGTCGGCATCCATGGTCTCGCCGCGCAATTCCTGATCGCCTTGGAAGAGCGAGAAGTTCGAGAAGACGGCCTCGCCGGGAAGTGGGTAGATATAGTCCCCCTCACCGAGGCCTCGTCCGTCGTTCCGAAACCACTCTTCCACCTCGACCAGCGCGACCCGGCCGGTGACCTGGACGGAGACGGCGGTCCGGACCTTCGTGACGCCGAACATCCGCAGTCGCTCGGGCTCCGGCTCGATCCATCCCTGGGCCAGCACCGGAGTGGCTAGAAGCAGCGTAAGCATAAGTGTGGCAAGCGTTTTCATAGTGTCCTCACTGTGTGGTTCTACACAGAAGGACGAACCAGGCGGGTTGAGTTGCACAGGGGGCGTGGTCAGCCGTCAGCCGACAGCTTTCAGGCGAGGCGGGGGGACGATTTGGAAATGGACTGCTGAGTGCTGACGGCCGATTGCCGACGGCTGAAGGCCGAGAGCTACAACAGCCGACACCCCGGATGCCCAGTGTCATCCGGTCCGAGGTCGGGCCATTCATAGCAGATCGAGGGTTTTGCCAGACGGCCGTTCGGCAAGACGCGGTCGTGCAAGACGCAGTGGATCCCGTCCTCGGCCAAGTAGCCGCACGCCGTGATGATTTCACACTCGACCGTTTCCGGGGATTCCCGTTTGACCTTGCACAAATAGGGAGGCTTTCGAGACTTGAGGAGCGCCTCGAGATACTCATCGAACTCGGACACGACCACGTCCAGTGACAGGTCGCGGCAGCATGCCGCACCTTGCGTGTTGTCTGCGGTGCGACAGGGCGCTCCTACACACGGATTGTCCTTCTCCACCACCGGAAGCGCCCGACGTGCTGCCCGCTTCAACGGCAGGTCAAGTACGCGCTGCTTCCCTTTGAACACGATTTGAAACTCTTCGTCGGAGCGCCGCAGCGGCGCGGTCCCGTTTGCGGAAGCGCGTATGCTGGCTGGGACCGTCCCGCGAAACCGATGCGCGGTGCACCGGGCCCGAAGCCTCCCAAACGACCATTCGGTCCAGTTCCCAGAAAACCCTCCCGCTGATTTGCCATTCTGCCCCCTCTGCCCCTCCTGCTGCTCCTGCCCCTCTTCTATTTCCAAGTACTTGCAGGGTACATGGAGGACCGCATCGACCTGCACATGTCCGTCACGCCGGTAGAGCTTCCCCATGGAGATGTGCTGTCGGTGTGCAAGCACCCACGTCGCCGCTGCGTCTTGTAGCGTCGGGCTGTCATCGTCGAGGTCCGCGATCCTGATCGTGACCTCGAGCTCTCGACACTGATTGCCGAGGGCGGTACAGGACGGCGGGGCTGGCACTCGCTAACGCTCCAGGGGGAAACAAGTGGCGGGTTCGGCGCTCAGCGTCAGACGGCTCGATATGCCGCAGTCGACACGGGTCACTTCGCCGGGCTCGAGGTTGCTGAGCTCAGCAAAGGCCGGAGGGTAGCCTTGTGGGCGGAAGCGAACCGTAAGGGCCTGACCCTCCAGCAGCATCATGTCGCGCACCTGCGCTTTGTATTCGCCAAATTGATCGCTTGCCAGGCAGAGGGTGTCGGTGCCGAAGACACAGACTTCGGCGTCCGGGAGTGGCCGTTTGTCTTCGAAGGAAAATACGAGACCTTGCAGCGTGACCAGTGGTGGGCCGAGGTAGATCGGCCCGCCCGGAACGCAGGCCAGTGCCGCGGCGGCCGCGGCGAAGGCGATCAGTGCGGGACGCCGCATGGTGGTCGGAAGTTGCCCCATTGCACCGAAAACGCAAGGCTGTTTTGGTTAATGCCGACGCTAAGCAGTGATCGGTTGC
>JAOTWK010000660.1 GCA_029862935.1 Gemmatimonadota bacterium
GACTCAGGCGGGCAACGTGTACCAGCAAGCGCGCCTCTTCGACGACGTTCTGGGGTACGTGGCGGACTTCTACGTGGATTCGGTGTCGGAAGCCGAGCTCTACGACATGGCTATCGACGGTCTCCTAGATAAGCTCGACGATCCGTATGCACGATTTCTGCGCGCGGAAGATATCCGGGAGCTGACGGAGTCCACCACCGGGAACTACGGTGGTCTCGGGATCCGCATCGATGTGCGGGATGGGTGGATCACCATCATTGCCCCAATGGCCGAGTCACCCGCGGAGGCAGCGGGACTGGAAACCGGCGACCGGATCGTCGAAGTCGACGGGGAATCGACCTATGGCTGGAAGTCAGACCGGGCCGTGTCGGTGTTGCGCGGTGAGCCTGGGTCCAAGGTGACGATCTCGGTTGTCCGTGCCGGTTTCCCCGAGCCGTTCGAGGTGACGGTCGAGCGTGCCGAAATCCACATCCGCGCCATTCAGGCCGCAACGATCTTGGGGTCCGACGTGGGGTACGTGTCGCTGGTCAACTCGAGTGTGAGTGAGACCCTCACCGATGAATTGGCCGACGCCGTCACCGATCTCCGGGCGCGTGGTGCCCGGTCGCTTCTGCTGGATCTGCGCTACAACCCAGGTGGGTTGCTGGATCAGGGGGTCGAAGTCGCCGATTTGTTCCTCGATCCCGGGCAGGATGTGGTGACAACGCGTGGGCGAGGACGTGGCGCAAATGAGTCGTACAGCGCTCGTCGCGACCAGCAGTGGCCAGACATGCCGATCGTCGTGCTCGTGAACGGCGGGACGGCCAGTGCGGCGGAGATCATCGCTGGGGCGTTGCAGGACCACGACCGGGCGGTTGTGTTGGGGGAGGCGACGTTCGGCAAGGGCGTGGTGCAGACGGTGTTCCGCTTGGGCAGGACCCAGGCGCTGCGGCTCACGACGGCGCGATGGTTTACGCCTTCTGGGCGCACGATTCAGCGTCCTCATGGGGGCGGCGATGTCCTGCTGATGGCGGCAGCCGCCGATTCGGCCAGGGCGGTCCCGGATTCGGGCGAAGAGTTCCGGACGGAGGCCGGTCGGGTCGTACGAGGAGGTGGAGGCATCCAGCCCGACCTCGTCGTCTTCCCTGATACGCTCACCGAGCCGGAACAGGCGTTTGCGCGCTCGTTGGGCGCCAGGCTCCCGGCGTATCGTGACGTGCTCACGAGCTACGCCATCGATCTCAAGGGGGCCAACACGATCACCGACTCCGCATTCGTCGTGAGCTCCGCCATGCGGCGCGAGCTCGAGCGGCGTCTCTCGGAGCGTGCCATCGACGTTCCGGCAGTTGCCTGGGACTTGGTCAATCAGCAGTTCATCTACGAGGTGCAGCGATATGTGTTTGGACGGAGATCGGAGAACGCGCGTCGACTGAGTGATGACCGACAGGTGCAGCAGGCGCTCGAGCTCTTGAGGGGGTCCAGGACCGTCGACGAGTTGTTTGCTGCGGTGCAGCGGATCTCAGGGGAGGGGCGGGGCATCGAGTGATGGGTGGAATCCGGGATCGTCCCCGGAGAGGCAACGCAACATGGGCCCGGTCTGTGACCGGGCCCATGTTGCGTTTCTGCCATCAATGATGGAGAGACGTACTACTCGCGTGGCAGATCCACCACGCGCACGCCGGCGGGCACGACAAACCGCAACTCGCGCTCTGGAAGCTCGACGCCCAACCGGATGTTGTGGAATTCGAGGGTCCGCTGCTGCCGGGTGTCTTCCACGATCACCATCCGGCGGATGATGCCGTCCTCTCGGGCGACGGCGATCTGGGCTTCGCGGAACCCAAGCCCCGCGGCGCGGGGAACGAGTCGCAGGACATCGGTCACCGCTCCTGAGATGGTCTCCGTGCCCTCATACGTCGCCACATAACGCTCGCGCGTCCGCTCGGCAAACTGCCCCATGAGATTGGGTGTGGCGATTCCCGATTCGGGAATCGCTTGCCGCATGACTTGCCCCTCGACCGTGCTTGGCGCGTACAGCCACAGCCATGTTCCGTCGGCCACGATGCGGTCGCCCACCGGCTCGTCAAACCGCATGGCGAAACGGTTGGGTCGTTCGAGATACACGACGCCACTTGCGAGTTCCGGACCCCCCAGCATGGGATGCACGATCAGTTG
>JAOTWK010000662.1 GCA_029862935.1 Gemmatimonadota bacterium
GCGCGACCTGCGCGCTGGACGACCGCGGCGACCTGGTGGCCGTTCGCATGGGCTCCGATGCTGCTCGTCTCGGCATCAAGAAGGCATGGGCCTCGCAACTCCCCGCCGTCGCGGCCTTCGGATCGGTGGCGCACTACGCGCGGAGCGCACCGTTCGGCAACGGGAGTGGTGACTGGACCGTCGGCGTCGGCGTTTCCTGGCCAATTCTGAGAGGCCTCGCCGGTGCGGGGGCCGTGCGCGCAGCCAAGGCAGAATCCGAAGCGGCGGAGGCTCGCCGCGAGGCCTCCGAGCGGCAGGCAGCGCTCGAGGTGCTCGAAGCGACGCGCATGCTCACCGCCGCGCGTGAACGGGTGAGGGTGGCCGGGGCTGCCGAGCTCGAAGGCCGAGAGGCGCTCGTACAGGCTCAGCTCCGCTACCGCACCGGTGCCGCCCCGATCACTGAACTCCTGGACGTGCAGGCGGCCGCGACCAACGCCGCGCTCAGCTATCTCGCCGCCCGACGCGATCTGCACGTCGTGGCGGCAGCTCTCGATCTCGCTTACGGAGTACACGACCGATGATTCATCGCCTTGTAGCAGTGGCGTTTGCCGCTGGCGCTGTGGCGTGCGGAGGCGGGGAACCCGCTGAGGAGCAGGCGCCAACCGTCCCTGAAGGGACAGTCACAGTGGTTGCCGAATCCCTCACCGCCACCTTGCCGGTGGCGGGAACCGTCGTTGCACGGCGTCGTGCCGAGGTGACGACGCGCATGATGGCCCGGATCACGAGCCTCCCCGTGGAGCTCGGGGCCCGAGTCACGCAGGGGCAGGTGCTCGTCCGTCTCGGGACCGACGACATCGCCTCCAGCCGCTCCAAGGCGCAGGCCGCTGTCAGGGCAGCGGAGGCCGCACGCGACGAGGCGGCTCGCCATGTCGCTCGGATGGACACACTGCTCGCTCTGGACGTGGTTGCGCACGTGCAGCGCGACGGCGCGCACCTCCAACTCACCCAAGCCGAGTCCCAACTCGCCGTGGCGATGGCAACGCTGAGAGATGTGGAAACGGCGGCGAGCTATGCGTCGATCCCTGCCCCGTTCTCCGGCGCGGTCGTGGCACGATTTGCCGACGAAGGGGACGTGGCCGCACCCGGTGTGCCAATCCTGGTCGTCGAGGATCTCGGTCCGAGAGACGGAATGCTCGCGGTACCCGCCGATCTCGCCGCCGGGATCGAGCCCGGCATGCGCATCCGGGTCTCCAGGATCGGGGCCGACCCGGTGAGCGCCCCCGTACGTGCTATCGCCTCCGGTGCCGACCCGACGACGCGAACCGTCGAAGTCCGCGTGGAGCTTCCCGCGCACTGGCCCACCGGAACCTCCGTCACCGCCCTCGTACCCGCTGGCACGTTTGAAGGTGTTGCCATCCCCAGCGGTGCGGTGATCCGTCGCGGCCAGCTCACCGGCGTGCGGGTGGTGACACCGCATGGAGTCGCGATCCGCTGGGTTCGACTGGGCCGGGCGCTGGCCGACGACGGGAGGATCCTCGTCCTGAGCGGGATCGCGCCCGGTGATCGGATCGTGCAATGAAGACCGGACTGTCCGGCGCCGTCGCTCAGCGCTTTCTCAACTCCAAGCTCACGCCGCTGCTCACCGCGGCGTCCCTCGTGCTGGGCGTCGGTGCTCTGCTCACCACCCCGCGCGAAGAGGAGCCGCAGATCCGGGTCCCGATGATCGATGTGGCCGTCGGGCTGCCTGGCGCCGGACCGCGGGAGGTCGAGCGCCGCCTGGTGGAACCGCTGGAGCGGGCAATCTGGGAAGTGCCCGCGGTCGAGTACGTCTACAGCGTCGCCCAGAACGACGGAGCGCTCGTCACGGCCCGATTTATGGTGGGAACGGATCCCGAGATTGCGCTGACGCGCCTCTACGGGAAGCTGATGGCGAACATGGACAAGGTCCCGCCCGGCGCGACCCCGCCATACGTGACCCTGCACGGCATCAACGAGGTGCCGATCCTCACCCTCACCCTGTCGGGCGGCACGGATGCCGGTGACGGATATCTGCTGCGGCAACAGGCCGTCGAGCTAGCGGCCGAACTGAAGCGCATTCCCGACGTCGCCGAGACCTGGGTCATTGGCGGAGCACCTCGCGAGGTGCTCCGCCAATGACCCAGGTCTCGGCG
>JAOTWK010000661.1 GCA_029862935.1 Gemmatimonadota bacterium
GCACCTGATGTCGCTCGCCTCCCCCGATGCCATCTTTCTGCATTGCTTGCCGGCACATCGGGGTGAGGAGGTGAGCGACGACGTGATCGAAGGGCCACAGTCACGGGTTTTCGATCAAGCGGAAAACCGACTCCACGTGCAGAAGGCCCTGATGGCGGAGCTCATGGGCGGGGAGGGCGGACGATGAGCGCAGGAGCCCTGAAACGCACGCCGTTTTACGACCTGCACGTCGCTGCGAACGCCAAGATGGTGCCGTTCGCAGGGTTCGAGATGCCGGTTCAGTACGCGAGCATCACGCAGGAACACGAGACCGTGAGGACCAGGACCGGGGTATTCGACGTCTCCCACATGGGTGAGTTCGAGTTCTCGGGCCCCGACCGCAATGCGTGGGTGAACCGTCTCACGTGCAACGACATTGCAGCGCTCCAGGAGGGTCAGGCGCAGTACACGGCCCTCCTCAACGATGACGGGACCTTCATTGACGACTGCATCGTGTATCGCTTCGACGACCGGATCATGATGGTTGTCAATGCCGCAAATGCCGAGAAGGATTGGCAGCACGTCGTGGCACACAAGAGTGGCGTCAACGCCCGGGTGAAGAACATCTCGGACGATGTGGCCCTCCTGGCGATCCAAGGGCCGCAGAGCGAGGCGCTCCTTCAGTCGCTGACGGCGGTGAGTCTCCCACGGTTGCCGTACTACCATTTTGAGGTCGGGCACGTTGCAGGGGTGGATTGCTTCCTCGCCCGCACCGGTTACACGGGTGAGGACGGGTTCGAGCTCTACTTCCGTCCGAAGCACGCCGAAACGGTGTGGCAGGCGGTAGTGGGGAGGGGTGGAGCCGTCCCGTGTGGTCTGGGTGCCCGCGACACGCTGCGGCTCGAGGTTGGCTATCCGCTCTACGGCAACGACATCGATGATACGGTCAACCCCTATGAGGCACGCCTTGGCTGGATCGTGAAGCTCGACAAGGGCGCCCCGTTCGTCGGCCGACGAGCGCTCGAGGCGATCAAGGCCAAAGGCGGGCCGACGCGCCGACTGGTGGGCTTGACCATGGAGGGAACGGGAGCGATTCCGCGGCATGGGTACGACGTGTACCTCAAGGATCGCAAGGTGGACATCGTCCGAAGCGGTGGGTTCAGTCCGTCCCTGCAGATGGGGATCGGAACCACGTTCCTCCCGACTCACTCGGTGGATCCGGGAACGACGATCCAGATCGACGTGCGCGGGAAGCGGGTCGAGGCGGTAGTGGCGAAGGTGCCCTTCTATACCAAGGGAAGCGTCAAGAGAGCGTAGTGGCCCCGTCGGCCAGCGACACCCGCATCCGCATCGGTGTGCTCACCGTCTCCGACGGCGCAGCTTGCGGGGAACGGGAGGACACCTCGGGCGAAGCGATCGTCGCGTGGGCCGAGGGGCGCGGGTACGAGGTGGCGGTGCGCGCGACACTTCCGGACGAGTCGGATCTCATTGCGGGGTGCCTCGTCCGCTGGTCCGATGACGGGATGGCGGACCTGATTCTCACGACGGGCGGAACGGGTCTTGGGGTGAGAGATGTGACACCGGAGGCGACACAGGCTGTCGTTGAGCGGGATGTGCCGGGTATCGCCGAGGCAATTCGCGCAGCCGGGCGCCAGGCCACGGCGCGCGTTGCGCTCGGGCGCGGCGTGGCCGGGACGCGGGCCGCCACTATGATCGTCAATCTGCCGGGGTCCCCGAGCGGGGTCCGTGACGGCTTGGCGGTGCTCGCCCCTATCGTGGAGCACGCCGTGCAGTTACTCCGCAACCAACCGACGGATCACGGATGAGCGATCGCGTTCTCCTGACCATGGACGATCTCGAGACGGCCGTGCCGGTGAACGCGGCGTTCGAAGCAGCCGGGTACGGATCGGTGTTCGTGTCGTCTCAGGACGATGCAGCCGAGGTATTCCGCAGCGCCAACGCTGACGTAGTGATCCTCACCGGTTCCCTAGCGGAAAACCGATCGAAGGCCCTGGTGGCCCTGGCGCGCGACGTTCCGGTCTCGACGCTCGGGCTGCTCGAGCCGACTCATGCCGACCCCGCACAGCGCGCGCGGCAGCTCGGGCTCACCGCGTGGATGGTCAAGCCCGCCGATCCCAGCGATGTCGTGGCAGTGGCTGGGCGTCTGATCG
>JAOTWK010000663.1 GCA_029862935.1 Gemmatimonadota bacterium
GGCTGATGTCGCTGATACACCTCTTTCTGATCCATCGCTACAAGTCGGTTTCGGTGCACTACGTCAGTCCGACCGAGGACAACCAGTATCAGACCGAGCGAATGAAGGCCCACGGCATCTATGCTGGTGTGAAGACCGAAGTCGGAGACATCATCGTCGCAGATGTCGACTCGAAGCGTATCGCCGAGTTGCTGGAGCCGGACCGCCAGGTACTCATGAGACTGATCGACAAGACGGACCCGCCCCCGGCGTGATTCGGGCTATCGCGCCCTGACCCGACTCAGTGCCCTCCTGAGGGCGCTGCGTCTGTCGTCGACGTTGTTCGGCGGTCCGTGCCGCTGCGCCGTTCACCGTGTCGGCGGTCCTTTGCGCTGTCGAGGTCGGGCGCTGCAAAGGGCGTCAATCGCCCAGTGCTCCGGCGTCGCTCTTTGCCCGACCGGCGATCGAAGCGTGCGCGACGATGGTGTTCCAAGTGCCGCTCCTTCATGTTGCTCTCCTTTCAGCCCTGAACTTCGCGTGGTGAACGGCTAATCGGGACGCGCGGCGTCTAGACTACGCGCTCAAGCCCTGCACATTGATGACGACCTTACCTCGCGCGTGTCCTTCCGCAAGATACCGGATGGCCTTGGGCGCCTCGCTGAGCGGATAGGTCCGGTCGATCACCGGTGTCACCTTACCGGTCTCGATGAGGTGTTTCAGGAACTCGAGGTCTTCTATGTTTGACGACGCGATGAACATCCGCAAGTTGTGGCGCACGAACGGTGACAGCATGATCGCTCGCAGCTGGCGACCGATGCCGCCCGTCCAGCGATTCCCTCCTTCGGCGCCTACGAACACGAGCGTCCCGCGGGGGGTGAGGGCGCGCCGCAAGTGGGACAGGGAGCGGGCCCCAGCGGTGTCGAGGATGACGTCGTATCGCTGACCCGACTCGGCGAAGTCGTCCTGCGTGTAGTCGATCACGTGGTCCGCGCCGATCGAGCGGACCAGGTCCAGCTTCGTCGTGCTGCACACGCCGGTCACCTCCGCGCCGAACGCCTTGGCGAGCTGCACCGCGTACGACCCCACGCCTCCCGCCGCCCCGATGATGAGCGCGTGCTGCCCAGCCTGGACCTTTCCGTGGTTTCGCAGACCCTGGAGTGCGGTGAACGCGGAGTTGGGCACCACGGCAGCCTGCTCGAAGGTCAGATTTGTTGGCTTCCGCGCCACGTCCTTTTCTTTCGCACAGGCGTACTCGGCGAACGAGCCGTCGCACATACCGAAGACGTCATCGCCCACCGCAAACCGCGTCACGTTTGTGCCGACCGCCTCGACGCGCCCGGCGACATCGAAGCCGGGTACCTGCGTCTTGGGTGCGCGAAATCCGTAGCCCATGATGCGAATGAGGTAGGGCAGCCCCGTCATGACGTGCCAGACGCCCGGATCCACACCGGCCGCGTGCACGCGGACGAGCACCTCCTTGCCTGTGACGACCGGCTTGTCGATGTCTCTGAGCTCGAGTACATCAGCTGAGCCGTACGTGTCTTGGACGATCGCCTTCATGGTGTGCTCCTGATTCGTGGCGAGCGAGGGATATGGCATGCCGCGAACGGGAGTGTAGGAGGGAGGAGGGGAGGACGGTAGGGTCACCCTCCTCCCCTCGTCACCGTTGTCTTAGAACTCGATATCGAAAACGCCGTTCGTGATGCTGCGGGTCGCCGGCATATGTTGTCCCACGGCGTTCACCTGGAACGTAAAGGTACCAGCCACGCGCTCGGCGTTGAGCGTCGTGACCGTGATGGTGCCACTGCCGCCAGCGGACGTCGCGGCCCAGCCGTTGCCACCTTCCGAATACGTGGCATTGGTCGGGCTATTCGCAGCGATCATGTAGGTGCCCGTCGTCGAGCCCTGGAATGCAAACCCGAAACCCACCCCTGCCAAATCTGCCGCACCCGTGCCGACAATCCCGTTGATGTTGTTCGCGGTGACGGACACGGCCGTCCACTGCTGTCCGTCGATCGACATGCGCAACGAACTTCCGCCACCGGGTTGGAGGGGACCGTCTCCACATGCGGGGAGGGTGACGATACATCCGAGGAGCGCAACGTGCGCGAGCGACCTGCGGGCAATGGGTCTCATGGACATCCTCCACCTCTTAAAGGTGAGCGTTCTA
>JAOTWK010000104.1 GCA_029862935.1 Gemmatimonadota bacterium
GCGCGGCGTGTTCCAACTGATTCGCGACATCAATGCCACAGGTACGGCGGTTGTGTTCGCGACACACGATCTCGATCTCGTGCGGCAGACTACCTACCGGACGATGGAGCTGCGAGAGGGAGCCGTTGTGTACGACTCGAAAGAAGAGGATGCCTTGACCGACGAGGGGTTGCTGTGAGACTCACCGTCCGCGAGGCGCTCCTCTCGTTCGTCCGTGCACCCGTCTTGTCGGTGCTCGCGGTCACGACGATTGGCTTCGCGCTCTTTGTCTTGGGTCTGTTTGGACTGGTGGCGCTCAACCTGCGCGACACGCTGACCGAGATCGCCGAGCGGGTCGAAGTCGTGGTCTACCTCACCCGCGGCACGCCAGTCGAGGTGGCAACGGTCGCCATCGGCGACATCCAGGCGTTCCCCGAAGTCGAGTCCGCGATCTACGTGACGGAAGAGCAAGCTCTCGAGCGCGCACGGCAGCAGCTGACGGAGTTCCGTGGCGTGTTTACCGACCTCGAGACGAATCCGTTGCCAGCGTCGTTGGAGGTTCGGCTCCTTCCCGAGTATCGCGATGCCCCTAACGTGCAGGCTGTCGCGGAACGACTGCGGGGGTTTCGGTTCGTGGAAGACGTTCGCTTTGGAGGCGAGTGGGTCGAGAAACTGGACCGACTGCGTCGTCTCGCAGGCGTCGTCGGTCTCGTTATCGGAATCGGCTTTGCGGCGGCGGCAACGATCATCATCGGTACGACCATTCGGATGACCGTGTTGGCCCGAACCCGCGAAATTCAGATCATGCGTCTCGTCGGGGCCACGGACGGGTTCATCCGTCGGCCGTTCCTCTTGGACGGCGCCATCAAAGGCGCCTTGGGTGGCGTGCTGGCGATCTTGCTCAACTATGCGGCGTACCTCGCCGTGAGCCGCGGGTTGTTCGAGGCGGCGTTCTTCACCGCCGGACAAGCCAGCTTGTTCGTGGCACTGGGCATCCTGCTGGGACTCGGCGCAAGCCTCGTGAGCGTCGGGCGGCACCTTCCACAGGCGTGACGCGGGTCCCTTCCTTCCCGGTCCTGCTGTCGCTGCTCGTCGGATTCGCCAGCGCGGACGCGGCGGCACAGCGCCCCGACATCACTCGGCGGATTCAAGAGAACCAGCAGCGCCTCGACTCGATTCGACAAGAACGTGAACGGCTGCAGGACCAGCTCGCCCAGCTCGAGGGTCGTTTGTACACCATCACCGCCGAGTTGCAGAACATCGAGCAGCAAAAGGGCGCCACCGCCCGGATCGTCAACGAACTCGATCGACAGATCAACTCGCTCGATGCCGAGCTCGACACGGTGACGATGGACCTCCTGCTGGCCGAGGACGCCTGGGCCGAGAAGCGAGCCATTCTCGAGAAGCGACTGGTCGAGATCTACAAGCGGGGTGACTTGTGGATCTTCGAGGTCCTGCTCGCCGCCGAGAGCTTCGGCGATCTCGTGAGCCGCTACAAATATCTCTACCTCGCGACCGTGCAGGACCGTGCCCTCACCAAGTCTGTCGAGGACCTGCGCAATCGTGTCGCGGTGCGCCGCCGAGAACTGGTGGTCGGCTATCAGGAACTTGGGCGCCAGCGGAGCGAGCGGGGCGATGAACTCGATCGCTTCGTGTCACTCGAACGCCGGCGAGCGCGCGCACTGCGAAACACACGGGCATCACAGCAACGCGCCACCGATAGACTCGACGCCCTCGCGCGGGATGAACAGCAACTCAACGACCTGCTCGCCTCGCTGGAACGCGAGCGACTGCGCGTTGGCGCCGGGGTACCCGGCACCATCAGTGGCACTACGCTGGGCAACCTCGATTGGCCCCTCAGCGGGCGCCTCCTCTACAAGTTCGGACGTCAAGCCGGGCCCGACAACACGGCCATTCGGCGTCACGGGATAGGCATCAGCGTACCCGTCGGCACGGACGTCCGAGCCGTCGCGGCTGGCACAATCCAGCACGCCGGTCCGCTTGGCACCTACGGCCCCACCGCGATCCTCGATCACGGTGGCGGTTACTACACGCTGTACCTGTACCTGTCGCGCCTCGACGTCGCCGCAGGCACGGCGGTGAGCCGCGGGCAAGTACTCGGCGTGTCGGGCGGGGCAACGTCCGATGCCGGCCCTCACATCGAGTTCCAGATCCGCGAGCGCGGCATCCCACTCGACCCGGAGTTGTGGCTGAAGAGGAGATGATAACGACAGCGGCTAGAGCGGCAGTACCAATCTCTGTCAGCCTGCCGCTTCTGCCGCCGTTTCCCATCTGCCGCTGCCCACTTGCGCCGAAAGAGCGACCTGGCCATAATTCAAACGTATGAACTCCTACATACGTATGAAAGATGATCTATCAACGGCGACGGTTCTGCTAAACACGGCGACCGAGCTGTTCGTCACCCACGGGTATGCCGGCACCTCGATCCGGGCCATCACGGATCGAGCAGGCGCCAACCTCGGTGCGGTCACCTACCACTACGGCACCAAAGACGCACTCTACCAGGCCGTGGCAGCGTCGCTCCTCGAGCCGTTCCGAGAGCACGTCGCCGCCACAGCAGAGGTCCCAGGAGCACCGCTCGATCGGCTGGAATCGCTGGTCCGGGCGGTGTTCCAGTACTTGCACGCGCATCCCGAGCTGCCACGGTTCATCGTGCAGCAATTGGCCGCGGTTCGCCCAGTCCCGGTCGCGGTGCAAACGGCGCTCGAAGCCAACCACCGAGTCATCGCCGAACTCATTGCCGCCGGGCAACGGGACGGCTCGATTCGCGATGGCGATGCTCGACTGCTTGCGCTCAGCGTTGTCGCTCAGCCGATCTGGATGACGGTAGTGCGGGAATTCCTGCAACAGGCCATTGGCGTGGATCAACGCGACCCTCGCACACGGGCCGAGATCATCGATACCGCTATGCGATTTGTCCGGGCCGGACTCGCCGGCCCTCGGGGACCACAGCCATGAATCGCCCTCGCGGATGCGACCTGCTGACGTGGCTCATCTGTGCCGCGACGCTTTCCGCGTCACCGCTGCTCGCCCAGGATCGGGAGCCTCTCCTCACCGTACAACACGCCGTGGAGCTGTCGCTCGCCTCCTATCCGTCGATTGGCGCCGCGCGTGCTCGCGTCGACGAAGCTCAGGCACGAGTCGGCCAAGCCACTTCTCGTTGGTGGCCCGCCCTCAGCATGGAGGCAAGCAGCTTCCGACACGCAGAACCAATGCTCGTCTATCCCCTGCACGGCTTCGACACATCGGCCTTCCAGTTCGACCGGACACTGTTGCAGGGGAATGTCACCGCTGGTTGGACGCTGTTTGACGGTGGCGGTCGCGGCGCCCGTATTCGAGCGGCACGGGCCGATGAAGCCGCTGTCACCAGTGCGGGCACCGCGTCGGAGATGGATGTCGTGCTCAATGTCGTGGCGGCCTATCTCACCGTCCGCTCCGCTCACGAGACACTCGACGCAGAGCTCCAGAGCCTGACCGCGCTCACCGCCGAGCGGGACCGCGTGCAACGACTCCGCGACGAAGGGCAGGCCGCTGACGTCGAGCTCCTTCGTGTCGCGGCAGCGCTGGCACAAGCCGAATCCGAGCGCGTGTCGACCGCTGCATCGCTGGACGTTGCGGAACGATCGCTCGCCCGATGGCTCGGGCTCGATGTCGATCGGACCAGGGCAGCCCATCTGGGCACCGTGTCCCTGAAGGATTCGGTGGCCGCGGACGTGCGCGATCACCTCACCGCTCGGTTTGAGGCGGCGAACCCGGAGCTGCTGGCGGCGCGGCAGCAACGCGAAGCGGCCGAGTGGTCGCGGCGGGCCGCAATCGGAGCGTGGTTTCCTCAGCTCGACCTCGTAGGACGCTACCTCCTGTTCAGCGGCCCCGAGTTCGACGTGCAGGGAGAATGGCAAGCCGGCGTACGACTCTCCTATCCCCTCTTCACCGGTGGGGCGAGGGCAAGTGCGGTGTCAGCCACTGCAGCGCGTGCCGTCGCCGCTGCAGAGCAGGAGCGACTCCTGGCGCTCCGCGGCGCGGACGCACTGGATCGCGCGCTCTCAACGGTCCAGGAAACCCGTGCCCGCGCCGCCGCAGTGGGAACTGCGGTGGCGCATTTGACCGAAGTCGCCCGGATCGAACAACTGGCGCTTCAGGAAGGGGCCGGCACGCAGACCGACTTCCTACGTGCCGACGCCGACCTGCGACGTACTCGGGCCGCGTTGGTGCGTGCGCGGCATGCAGAGATCATCGCCCGAGTCCAGCTCGCCCGGATCACCGGAGACCTGACCGTGGCCTGGCTCGCCGCAACGCTGGAGACATCTCCATGACCGCTCGTCACCGTCTCATCATCGTCGCGATCGCCGTCGTGGTCATGGCAGTGACATTGCTGGTGTTGAGTCTTCGCTCGGCAGGCACGCCGGACATCATTGAAGCGTCTGGGACCGTCGAGGCGACCGAGGCCGACCTCGGATTCCAGACACCCGGCCGTGTCGATCGCATCGTGGTCCAGGAAGGCGACGCTGTCGAACAGGACCAGGAACTCGCGTGGCTCGATCGCCGCGAGCTGTCGGCCGCCAAACGCGTAGCGGAGGCACAGGTCGACGCCGCCCGCGCACGTCTCGCCGAGTTGCAGCGAGGGTTTCGGCCAGAGGAGGTCGCCCAGGGTCGCGCCGCAGTGCAAGCCGCAACGCGTCGACTGGACGACGCGCGGCGCGATGTGGAGCGCACCCGCCGACTCCATGCAGGAGGGGCCGTGAGCGACCATCAGCTCGAGAACGCCGAGTCGGCGGTGACAGTGGTCGAGTCCGAATACGAGAGCGTCATCGAGCAACTGCAGATCCTCGAGCGTGGTCCGCGTTCGGAGCAGATCGCGGCGCAACGGGGTGTGCTCGCGCAGGCGGAGGCCACGGTTGGGAGGGCGGACGCGGCACTCGAGTACGCGGTCGTGCAGGCTCCCTTTGCCGGTACGGTCACCATCCGGCACCGAGAACCCGGCGAGACCGTACCGGCAGGCATGCCGGTCGTCACACTGATGAACCCCGACAGTCGATGGATACGGATCTACGTGTCGGAGACGCAGGTCGGCAGGTTGGCGCTCGGCCTCCCCGCCACGATCTCTGCCGACGCGTATGAAGACCGTACCTACGACGGGCGCATTACGTTCATTGCGGACGAGGCGGAGTTCACCCCGCGCAACGTGCAGACCACAGAAGAGCGTGTGAAGCTCGTGTACCGGGTGAAAGTGCAGATTCTCGGTGATCCCTCGTTCGACTTGAAGCCGGGTCTCCCCGCCGACGTTCGCATCGACACCTCATCCCGCTGATCACGTGGACGAGCCTGCCGTCGCCGTTCGCGATCTTCACCGTCGGTTCGGCGACGTGCACGCCGTTGCCGGACTCACGCTCGATGTCGCTCCTGGCGAGCTCTTTGGTATCGTGGGCCCTGACGGAGCCGGGAAGACCACCACCCTCAGGATGCTGGCGGGTGTCGTCCGACCGACGTCGGGCGACGCCGTCGTCGGCGGTGTGAGCGTGGCAGACGATCCAGAGGGAGTGAAACATCACATCGCGTATATGTCTCAGCGGTTCGGACTCTACACTGACCTCACGGTCCGCGAGAACATCGACTTCTACGCCGACCTGTTTCTCGTCCCACGGGCTGCGCGGGCAAGCCGACGGGAACGATTGTACGCCTTTTCGGGCCTCGGCCCGTTCGAGCACCGGCTCGCCGGCCAGCTCTCGGGTGGCATGAAGCAGAAACTGGGCCTCTGCTGTGCGCTGGTGCACGAGCCAGACATCATGTTGTTGGATGAGCCCACCTTCGGCGTCGACCCAATTTCACGGCGCGACCTCTGGCTGATCGTGCACGGGATGGTCGCCAACGGCATGACGGTGATCGTCGCGACGGCTTATCTCGACGAGGCCGAGCGCTGCGATCGCGTGGCATTCCTCCACCACGGCCGACTCGTGGAGCTCGATACACCGGCGGCGCTGCAACAGCAGCTGGCAGAGCGAGTCTACCAGGTCCGGACAAACCATCCCCGAATGGCGCGCGACGTGCTGCGCGCGCATGAGGCGGTGCAGCAGGCAGTGCTATTCGGCGACATGTTGCACGTGACCTTCGAGCGGCCAGAGCGCGACTGGCCCCGTGCCCGCGCGGCCCTCGCCGAAGCTTCGATCGAGGTCCTCGAGGCAGCACCCACCGAAGCCTCACTGGAAGACGTCTTCATCCAATTGGTTAGCGAGTCGGGAGCGGGACATGGGTGAGCCGGCCATTGCGGTCCGCGACCTGACGCGCACGTTCGGCGAGTTCGTCGCTGTCGATCGTGTGAGCTTCGACGTCGGGGTCGGCGAGATCTTCGCCTTTCTGGGCCCGAACGGCGCTGGCAAGACCACCACCATCAAGATGCTCACCGGCTTGCTCCAGCCCACCTCCGGTTCCGCACAGATTACGGGCTTGGACGTCGTCACCGACGCAACGGCAGTGAAGTCAGGCATCGGCTACATGTCGCAGCTCTTCTCCTTGTACGCCGACCTCACCGTGGATGAGAACATTGAGCTCTTTGCCGGACTGTATGGCGTTCAGGGAGAACGACTCGCCGCACGACGCACGTGGATCCTCGACATGGCGGGTCTCGCAGATCATCACCGTCGGCTGACGGGCGATCTGTCGCTCGGGTGGAAGCAGCGGCTTGCACTCGGATGCGCCGTGCTGCACGAACCACCTATCCTGTTCCTGGACGAACCCACCTCCGGCGTCGATCCCGTGTCGCGACGCGACTTCTGGGACTTGATCTATCATCTCGCGGAAGCAGGAACGACGGTGCTCGTGAGTACCCATTACATGGAAGAGGCAGAATACTGTCATCGCTTGGCGTTGATGCACCGCGGGCGGATCATCGCGCTAGATCGACCGAGCCAGATCAAGCGACTGCTCACCGAGCCGTTGCTCAGGTTCCATACCGACGATCCGGCCCGAGCAGTCGAGGCAGTCCGCACCATTCCGGGTGTCATCGAGGCCGCGATGTTCGGTCGGGCCGTGCACGTCTTGGTGGAGCATGCGGCGGAGGCGATGCGCCGGATCCCGGTCACCCTCGAAGCAGCTGGGCGCAGCTGTAAAGGATTGGCTCAGGTAGCTCCGTCCCTCGAAGATGTATTCGTCGCGCTGGTGCGGCGTGACGAAGGAAGCCTGACATGAGTCTTCTGCGGTTGTGGGCCGTCAGTCGGAAGGAGATGCTGCAGCTTCGCCGCGACGCTCGCAGTCTGTACCTCGCATTCATCCTACCGATCCTCCTCCTAGTGGTGTTCGGCTACGCTATCACCTTTGACATCCGCGACATCCCGTTGGGCGTGCTCGATCACAGTGCGAGCCAATCCAGCCGGGAGCTCGTCGCCTCGTTCGAGAGCTCCGGGTACTTCAGCGTCGTCGCCACCCTGACACACGAGCGACAGGTTGCCCGACTCCTGGGCAAGGGAACCGTCCGGCTCGTGCTCGTCATCCCACCGACCTTCGCCACTGACCTCGCGCAGCGCCGGCATGCGACGGTGCAAGCGCTGCTCGACGGCGCGGATGCCAACACGGCAACCATCGCACAGAACTACGCTGAGGCCATTGTCGCTGGGTACGCGACCGACGTGGTGCTCGCGGGAAGGCAGCTGAACCTCCCGGTGCAAGCCGAAGCCAGGGTGTGGTTCAACGAGACCTTGGAGAGTCGAAACATGATCGTTCCCGGTCTCGTGGCCGTCATCATGTCCATCATTGCGGCAATGCTGACCGCGCTCACGATCGCGCGCGAGTGGGAACGTGGCACGATGGAGCAGCTCGCTGCCACGCCGGTTCACCGTCTCGAGATCGTGTTGGGGAAGCTCACGCCGTACGTCGCGATCGGGCTCTTCGACGTCGCACTCGCCGTCACCATCGGGGTGTTCCTCTTCGGCGTCCCCTTCCGCGGAAATCCGGCACTCCTGGCGGTGCTGACGTTCCTGTTTCTCGTTGGGGCTTTGGGAGTAGGCGTCTTCATCTCCGCGGCCGTGAAGTCACAGGTCTTAGCGACCCAAGTCGCCATGATTGCAACCTTTCTCCCTGCACTGCTGCTCTCCGGATTCATCTTTTCCCTGCCGAGCATGCCGGTGGTGCTTCGCGGTCTCAGCTACGTTGTGGCGGCGCGGTACTATGTCTCGGTCACCAAGGGGATCTTCCTCAAGGGAGTCGGAGCCAGCGTCTTGTGGGTCGACGCCGTCGCGATGGTGGTGTTCGCCGTGATCGGCTTGGCGCTGGCACTCGGGGTGTTTCGGAAGGAGATCGCATGATCTCCAGCTCGCTCGTGCGGATTCGGGGAATGGTGCGGAAGGAACTGCGCCAGCTGCTCCGAGACCCCCGGACGCGAGCCGTGATCTTCGTTGCCCCGGTCATACAACTGCTGATGTTCGGCTACGCGGTCAACACCGATATCCGAGACACGACCACGTTCGTGGTAGATCACGACCGCTCCTCCGCGTCGCGGCACCTCGTGAGTGCGCTCGAGGCAACCGGGTATTTCCGCGTCGTTGGACAATCGCTGGCGCCGCGCGATCTGGTCAGGGCGCTCGACCGTGGACAGGCTATGGTCGGATTGGAAATCCCGCGCGGGTTCGCCCACGAGGTGGCAGCCGGTGGGACGACGGTGCAACTCGTCATCGACGGCACCGAATCCAACAGTGCCACGGTCGCGCAAGGATATGCGCAGCGTGTCATCCAACAGTACGCGCGGGATCGGGCCGAGGAGCGCGGGATGGTCTTCGACGGGGGCATCGAGCTCCGTACCCGGGCGTGGTACAACCCGAACCTCGAGAGTCGGCTCTATAACGTCCCTGCGGTAGTCGGTGTCCTGATCATGTTGATGTGTCTATTGCTCACGGCGCTGGCCGTCGTCCGGGAACGGGAATTCGGAACGCTGGATCAACTCATGGTGAGTCCGCTCTCTGCGCGTGAACTGATGCTCAGCAAGACCTTGCCCGTCGCACTCATCGGGGTGATCGATCTCGTGCTCATCGCGCTCATCGCCGTCTGGTGGTTCGACGTTCCCATTCGGGGGTTTCCGCCTACACTTCTTGGAGCGGCACTGCTCTACATCCTGGCCGGGCTATCGGTCGGTCTCTTGATCTCCACCGTCTCGCGCACGCAGCAGGAAGCGTTCATGTCGATGTTCCTGTTCCTGCAGCCCGCCATCATCCTCTCCGGGTTCTTCTATCCAATCAGCAGCATGCCGCGGGTCTTCCAATGGATCACGCTGCTCAATCCGGTACGGCATTTTCTCGAAATCGTGCGCGCGATCTTCCTCAAAGGTGAGGGGCTTGCCACACTTTGGCCGCAATACGTCGCATTGACGGTGCTCGCCACCGGCGTGTTGTGGTTTGCCATTGTCCGCTTTCCCAAGACGGTCGGTCGTTAGCTCTCCATCTTCGCCGAAACCCGGCGCGACCGGTATCTTGGGGGAGCACACCACACGCTCCAGGGGCTTTAGCGACCAATGATCTGGCGCAAGCACTCGGGGATACGGGAGATGGTCCGACGACAACTGGCGGCCCGGGACATTACCGACCGCCGGGTGCTCGCGGCGATGGCCTCGGTACCTCGCGATCTGTTTGT
>JAOTWK010000664.1 GCA_029862935.1 Gemmatimonadota bacterium
CGAGTCCGAGTCGTGGATGGTGGTACCCTCGGGCTCGCATTGCTGTCGCAGTTTGCGCCGACCGACGACGCGATCCTGGTCGATGCCGTTCGGACCGATGATCCGCCGGGTTCACTTGTCAGATTGGAGGGTGACGACGTGGGCCCGGCGGTGCGTGGTCGGCTCTCGTGCCATCAAGTTGGAGTAGCCGAATTGTTGGACGCCTTACGCTGGCTGGGTTCCTACCCCCGGCACGTGACACTCGTGGGGCTGGTTCCAGAGACACTCGACGTGCAGGTCGCTCGCTCAGCGGCGGTTGAGCGGCAGATACCCGCACTGGTAGAACACGTCGTTACGGAGGCAAATCGGTTGGGCTATGAGCTTCTCCCAACGACGGCTGGCGGGATGGTTCCTTCCGGTGGGAGGGGCAGTGCTGCTCGGGCTCTGGGCCTGTGATAGCTCGGGGGTCCCGCCCGCATACCGAGCGGTCACCGTTCCTGAGCTGAGACTGGAATCCACGGAAGCACAGGCCCGGGGGCGGACACTGTTTGAGGCCCACTGTTCCCTGTGTCACGGTGAACGTGCCGACGGGCGCGGGCCGCGGCGCAGTCTTTCCTCCCAACCCGCTGACTTCAGCGACCCAGCATGGCGCGCCCGAATGAGCCCACGCAGGGTGTTCTACGTTGTGCGTGAAGGCGTTCACGGAACGGCAATGCCCGCATGGAAGGGACTGAGTGAAGACGACACGTGGGATGTAGTCGCGTTCGTCTTGTCGGTGGCAGAGCCGAACTCCAAAAGATAGCGGACAGTGCAGAACTCTCGGCGAGCATCGGGCCGAGGCTCCATCAAACCATGGACGGCAGCCATCTCCGATAGTCGGACTGTTCCGCGCCCCCTCCCCGGATTAGCCTTCCGCACTCGTGGAGCTGGGCCATGTCGAGTCACATCCACGTCGCTTACAGTGGCAGTGGAGGATGGCGTTGGCTCGCTCATCGACCGTATCATTCGGCGTTGGAGGAGGACATCCGGCGGACCGGAGTGGCGTTCAGTAGTTCACTCGCAGTGGAAACACCCCATGCACGAGATGAGCATTGCGGTCGAGGTCTGTAGTATTGCGCAGCGCCACGTGCCGCGTGACGAGCTCGAGAACATCGTTGAAGTCGGCCTGGAAGTCGGGGATGGCTCGGGGATCGAGCCGGACAGCCTCGAGTTCTGGCTCGAGTCGATGTTGACCCACCCGCCGTTCAAGGCCGCCAAGCCGGTCATCAAACGCGTGCCCGGTGACGTGCTCCGCGTGAGCTATCTGGAGGTGGATGATGGCCGTCCGGACGATTGAGGTTCGCGAACGGGTGATGGCAAAGAACGACGAACTAGCGGCGGAGGTGCGTCGTCGGCTTGCTGCGCATCGCGTTCCCGCGCTCAACCTCGTGTCCGGCCCCGGAGCGGGGAAGACTGCCCTGCTCGAGCGCACCCTCGAAGCATTAGGGAACGATCTGCAGCTCGCCGTGGTGACCGGTGATGTCCAGACGCAGAACGATGCTGACCGATTGAGCCGCTACACGGACCGGTTAGTGCAAGCGGTGGTGACCGGGGGTGCGTGTCACCTCGATGCCCGCCAGATTCACACATCACTGGATGCCGTCGAGCTCGACCACACGGATCTCCTGTTCATCGAAAATGTCGGCAATCTGGTGTGCCCGGCGAGCTGGGACTTGGGTGAAACCGCGAAGGTCGTCCTGTTCGCGGTCACCGAAGGCGAGGACAAGCCGGTCAAGTACCCCAAGATGTTTCGGGAAGCCCGCTACGCCGTGCTTACGAAAGTGGACCTCCTGCCGTTCGTTCCGTTCGAGCGCGACAAGGCCGTCGCGATGGCACGAGACGTGAACCCCAACCTCCAATTCTTCTTCACATCGGCTGTGACCCAAGAGGGCTTGGATGGCTGGTTCACATTTCTCCGTGAGCTCGTGGCCAAGGCGCAGTGACGGCTGACCACTCGCCTGGCGGTCATGAGGCCGTCCAAGTCAGCGTCACTGGAGTTGTGCAAGGCGTGGGCTTCCGCCCGTTCGTGCACCGACTCGCCCAGCGGTATCGCCTGGGTGGGTGGGTGAGGAACGAGGCGGGCGAGGTGCGGATCGAGGTGGAGGGACCGAGCGCCGACGTGCAGGCCTT
>JAOTWK010000665.1 GCA_029862935.1 Gemmatimonadota bacterium
CCTTGCGTTCATCCTTTTTGTGATCACGGGTGGCTTTCTGGCGTGGCGGTGGCGTCGTCTGGCGTGGGTGCACATCCCCTGTGCAGCGTGGGGCGCGGTGGTGGAGTTCATGGGATTCATCTGTCCTCTCACACCCTGGGAGATCGCCCTCAGGCGGCAGGCCGGGACGACCGGGTACGAGGGCGGATTCATCGAGCACTACATCATCCCGATCATCTATCCGAGCGGACTCACGCCCACCATTCAGGTCGGTCTTGGCTCGCTCGTGGTAGGTCTGAACCTCGTGGCCTACGCGGTCTACTTTCGGCGTCGACGACTCCCATGAGCGGCCCCCGGTCGGCACCGCCGCCTCCCCCCGCCCTGCGTCCGCGCCGTGTGGGTAGATTCCCTCCCAATCCCAAGGGAAGGACCCCGGCATGACGGGCATTGTCGGCAGACTGCGACGCATGCAGCTGCATACGCAAATCCTCATCGGCCTGCTGCTCGGCGCGGTCGCCGGACCCCTCCTGGGGGATATCGCCGTCCGGATCAAGCCGGTGGGTGACGCGTTCATCAATCTGCTGATCATGGTCGTGGTTCCCCTGGTCATGGCGTCTTTGATCGTCGGCACCGCGAGCCTGGGTGATCTGCGCAAGCTGGGACGGATCGGCCTGAAGACCATCGGCTACTATCTCGTCGCCACCGCACTCGCGGTCGGGCTCGGACTCGCCGCGGGGCAGATCTTCGACCCAGGCGCCGGGATGGATCCGGATGTCAAAGCGCGGATGCTCTCCGACTATGCGGGGGTGACCCAGGAACAGCTCGCGCGCGTTGCAGACAAGCCGTCGATCGCGGAGTTGCTGGTCCGCATCATTCCGCGCAATCCGTTTCAAGCGATGGCCGAGACGAACTTCCTCCAGATCATCTTCTTCGCTCTGCTCTTCGGCATCGCGTTGACCATTCTCACCGAGCGACGGCGCAAACCGGTCGTCGAGGTGTTGGAAAGCGTCAACGACGCGATGATCGTGCTCGTGAAGCTCGTGATGAAGGTGGCGCCATACGGAGTCTTCGCCCTGATCGCGGCGGTTTCGGCCCAGTTTGGCTACGGCGTGTTGGTGACGCTCCTCAAGTACGTCGTCGTGACGATCGGTGCCATGGTCCTGTTCACGGTGACCTTCTACCCGGTTTCACTGTACCTGTCCGGAATGTCGCCCCTGTTCTTCTTCAAGCGGTTCTACGAGGTCATGGTCTTCGCGTTTTCGACATCGTCGAGTAACGCTACCCTACCAATCAACCTGCAGGTGTCCGAAGAGCAACTCGGCGTTTCCAACGATGTCGCCGCGTTCGTGCTGCCGTTGGGAGCGACCGTGAACATGAACGGGACGGCCATCTATCAAGGAGTGAGCACCATCTTCATCGCACAGGTCTTCGGCATCGCCCTGTCGTTCGGCGATCTGCTGACCGTGGTACTCACGGCCACACTCGCGTCGATCGGAGCGGCTGGCGTGCCAGGCATCGGGATGGTCACACTCACCATCGTGCTGACACAGCTCGGGATCCCGCTGGAGGGCATCGCCCTCGTGGTAGGGGTCGAGCGTATCCTCGACATGACCCGCACGGCCGTGAACGTGACCGGCGATACCGCGTGCGCGATCTGGGTCGCAAAGACCGAAGGCGAACTCCATATTCCCGCGGCCGCGGAAATCGAGACGCGGGATGAGGGTACTGCCACAGGATGAGTCCCGCGCTTCCACCGCTCATCCCACGAACCGTCCTCTTCGGCAATCCGGAAAAGGCCGACCCGCAGGTTTCCCCCGACGGCAGCCACCTGGCGTATCTCGCACCCCTGGACGGTGTGCTGAATGTCTGGGTCGGCGATATCACGGGCGAGAACTTCCGGCCGATCACCCATGATACCGATCGTGGAATACGCGCCTATTTCTGGGCGCATGACGCCAAGCATGTCCTCTACCTGCAGGATGCGGGCGGCGACGAGAACTGGCGGCTGCACAAGGTGGCGCTCGAGACCGGAACGGTCGAGGATCTGACGCCGTTCGACTCCGTTCAGGTCCAAATCGTTGCCCGAGACAAACGGCACCCGTCCGAGTTGCTCATCGCCATGAACAAGGACGACCAGAGGCTGCACGACGTCTATCATCTAGACCTC
>JAOTWK010000667.1 GCA_029862935.1 Gemmatimonadota bacterium
TAGTGGCTCCTGGTGACGCGGGTACACTGCTCTCCGAGTTTCGGCTTGCAGGCGGCGGCTAGGGTGTCCAGCGAGCGTGCTGCCTAACAAGCGCTTGGAGTCTGCTGGGCGCTCCGGAGGTCGAGTTCTGGTGTAGGTCTGGCGCAGCTACCGACAACAGGAAATGATGATCAGGTATGCCGGGCACGTCGCCCGCAGCTCAAGCGCGAATCGTTAGGCCGCACAGAAACGGGCGGGACTCAGCGATCCGCTGACCACCCGGCGCTCTGCTCCGCCGTTCTCACCGGTCCCCTGACCAACCTGGCCCGACACGCGGAAGCGCTCCCTCGACCACTCCCATCGAGTCAAACGCTCGCACCACGCTAGCCCGAGCCTGGACCGCGCCCGTCCACCACAGCATCCCGGCGCCCGGGCCATCAGATCCGAGGTCGGCGCGTCCGTCGACACCACGGAATCCCGACTCATCGTGTCCATCTCACCGCTCGAAGGGTGATCGCCGGCATTGCCCCTCCGCTACGCTTTCGGCACCTTGAAAGTAGCGGGAGGTGGCTGATGCACCTGTTCAGTCGGTTGCTCGGGACGGCGCTCTGCGCCGCGGTCCTCGGGGCCTGCGCGGAGCCCTTCTACTGCACTCCGGGGGCGGCCACTTGGCAGGTCACGGTGCTCGATGCCCAAGGAGCCCCCGTGCCCGATCTCCGCTGGACCGCCGTCATCGAACGCACCCACGACACGATCCCCGCCACCCTCCTCGCCGCGCAGAGCGACCCGGCCAACGGGATCTACGCCGTCTTCACCGACGCCGTGCGGGACCGGATCGACCCCGCGGGCGAGGTGGTCCGCGTCGAGGGGGCCTCGGGCACCGGGTGGTTCAGTGCGGCATTCACGTTTGCCGTGCCGCAGGCGGACTGCTACGCGAACCGGGTCTCGGGACCGGACACGGTGACGCTCGCGCCGGCGGCGTTCGCGCTCGTGAATGCCGACCGGGTCTGGGGGGGAGGCGACATTCTCGTGGTCTCGCCCGTGCTGCGCCTCGTGGACTCGCTGCCGTTTCTGGTGGGTGGGGACACGGCGTGGAGCCACGCCATCGCCGGGGACACCGCAGCCGTCACGGCCCCCATCAACACCGGGGCTTATGTGGTCGAAGTCGTTCGTGGCGACGTGGCCGAGCTCCTCGGCACAGCGGCTGCGCGCGGGTACGGCGGTGCCGCTCCCGGACCACCCCTGAGCGGCATCATCCAGTTGTGGCCGCGGGGTTCGGCGGATCCCACCTTTCTCGCCAACGGCCCAAACCAACTGCACCTCGTCGATGCGGCCTCCCGCACCGTGGTCCGCGTGTTCGACGACAGCATCCACAACCCGTTGGACGGCGATGATCACTGTACGCGGGGCCCAGGACCGACCTACGATGCCAACATCTTCATCCTGTGTCCCGAGCGATCCACCCGCGTCGCCTTTGACATCGGGACCGACCCCCCCGTACGCGTGGAGGAGGTCTGCTTCACGGATAGCGGCTACCGACTGGCCGGGCTGATCGCGCCCGGCTACTGGCTGAGTGTGTTCAGCTGGGTCGTGGCTCCGCTCAAGTGCCCAGGATCAGACAGTTGGGGGCCCTACCTGAACGTCGAGGAAACGGAGATCATCCGCATCTCGCCCCGCGGCGACCGAACGCTGGTCCTCGGCAACAATCACAGCGATGGAGGGGCACCAGTTCTCGATATTGGTGGACTCGTCTATCGCATTGATGACTTTGCCGGAAGCGGCGCCGAGATGGGAGCCGGGTTCTCGTCCGACGGCACGGCCCTGTACGCCGGCATGTGGAAGGCTGCCTTGGGCGGCACCCTCGTCCTGAAGCTGGATGCCACGTCGGGCACGATCCTGGCGCAGACCACGCTGATGGGCATGGACTATCCGGGCGACCTCCTGGTCGACTCGCAGGGAGGGTGGGTGTACGTGCTTGGCGTGCGGGCGGGGCACTGGACCCTGTCGGTGTTGGATGCCGCGACCCTGGCCACAGCGGCGGTGCTGGAGCCGGGTAGCGACGCCTGCGGCCCGGAATGGCCGGTATCGCTCGTCCTCGGGTCCAACCAAGAGGCCGTGTTCGTGGTCAGAACCGACGGGTATTGGCAGTATATCCCGCCGGGGAA
>JAOTWK010000666.1 GCA_029862935.1 Gemmatimonadota bacterium
AGCCGGGCGCTCGAGACGGAGGATCTGTCCGATCGCGTGCTCGTGGCGATGGATGTGGGCGCGGGCGCCAAGACGATCCCGGTGTTCGGCGTATTCCCGGACGGTACCGAACTGGTGGACACGTACGCGGGCGTGACGGGGACGGTGATGAACGGCGAAATCGCGTTGACGACGGGCTTCGGTCTCCTGCTGCTGAGCGAGCGGCGCTAGGATGCTCCGCACAAGTCGTCCGCGGGTGGTTCCTTCGGCCGCTGCAGTTCGCGACTCGGACGAGCAGCTAGGCCGTGTACCGTTCACTGACGCGTCCTGCGGGACCAACCGCTTGCCCTGAGCAGAGTTCCGATGGAAGGAACGCGCATCATGATCACGTGTCAGCGGCTGTCGCAGAGCGCCGCCCTGCTCGTGGCCGGTCTGTTGGCGGCCCACGTCGCGAGTGCGCAAGAGCAGGAGTCTGAGCCGCACCTCCAGGCCGAGATCCACCGTCCGACCGCCATCCGATACACCCTCACCGGCGCCGAGCGACCGTTTGAGCGCTCCGCCCATCGCCTGACCGACGGCCAGGGCAGGGACATCCCCATCGCGGAGGTGCTGCCCAACACGGCCACCGAGTCGCTCGTGATCCCGGCGACGGCGTTGGACCCGATGCGGGTCCACTATCTGGAGATCCCCGAGCTGAGCCTCCGGGCCTTGGTGCGACGCGATCCCCTGTTCCGCAACCTGTACTCGTCCAAGCGGCTGGGTGCCGTGGTGTCGGACGACGGGACGGCCACCACGTTTCGCATCTTCTCCCCTCGCGCGCACGCCGTGCGGCTTCATCTGTATCGCGGCAAGGACGACGCGCCCGGTGAGGCTCTGCACATCATCGAGATGGTGAAGGACGAGGATGGGGTATGGGAGGCCACTTCGGCGGGGGATCTCCACGGCACGTGGTACGACTTCACCGTGCATGGTCCGCCCGATCCCGGCAACTGGTTCTTCGAGACACACCCGGTTCACGTCTCGGATCCCTACGCGCTGGTCAATGACGATGCCTTAGGCAAGTCACGGGTGTGGCGTGACGGTGCGCCTCCGCCTGCCGTGGCGGGCGGGCGGCCGCGCATGGAAGACGTGGTGGCCTACGAGGTACACGTGCAGGATTTCACCGATCTCCTTCCAGTGAGTGAGTTGGAGACCGGGACTCTGCCGGCCATGGCCCGGACCGGTCTCGTGAATGCGCACGGCGTGTCCATCGGCTTCGACTACCTCGTGGATCTCGGAATCAACGTGGTGCACCTCATGCCGGTGCAGGAGTACCTGCACTACTCGGACGCGGAGTGGCAGGCGGTGTTCGCCAACGATTCCTTTGCCCGGGCCATGGGGATCGATCGGGAGAACTACCAGTGGGGGTACCGCACGACCCACGCGTTCGCGGTGGAGAGCCGTTTCCGGTCGCGAACCGCTGAGATGGGAGTGCAACGGGAGCAGTTCAGGACGCTCGTCCGCGCGTTCCACGAGCGGGGCATTGCTGTCATCATCGACGTGGTGCCGAATCACACCGGCGAGAACATGGACGGCCGCCACCTGCTGCTGCACTTCAATGTGCTGGATCTGCCCCTCACGTACCGCACCGACGAGCGCGTCCAGCACATTGGGCCATTCGGAAACGAGGTCAAGTCGGAGGAGCGACCCATGGTGCAGCGCTGGATCGTGGACCAGCTCCGGCACTGGGTGGAGCAGCTCGGCGTGGACGGCTTCAGAATCGACTTGGCGGGACAGGTGGACGAGCAGACGCTGCGTCGGGTCAAGCGGGAGCTTCCACCGGACCTGATCATCTACGGGGAGGCCTGGATTCCACCCAGCGATCCCGACGTTCGCGCCAATCCCGATTGGGCCTGGTACAAGGCCGATGCCCCGATCACGTTCTTCCAGGACGAGGCCCGCAACGCCTTCAAGGGGAGCCCGTTCGATGTCAACGATCGGGGGTGGGCCGGCGGGGACGGCTCCGCCCGAGAGGCAGCCATGCGCGCGCTGTCCAACGATTATGCCGAGGAGCCGCATACCACCAATGGGATCTCGTACCTCGACATCCACGACAACTGGGCCCTTGCCGATCGCTACGCCCTGAACGACGATCACAACGGACTGCTAGGGGTGGATCTCGCGGC
>JAOTWK010000668.1 GCA_029862935.1 Gemmatimonadota bacterium
GTTCCGAACATCGACATACATGGGAAGAGGGGCGTAGCGGATGTCGAGCCGTGCCCCCAATTCGCCAAGATCATAGTCCCGGGCGGCGCTCAACACGTCCAGGTCGCTTCCGACGAGGCGCCGCGCCCTGCCGGATAACGACACGGGAAGCCCCGAAAACAGCGCGGCGTGGAGATCGTAGTTGACGTACTGAGTCGCGTCGCTCTCGGAAGCCCCCAGGACCTCGCTGTAGCCCTGGAGCCACGTGGGTCGCACGTGCGCCTTGAGGAGGAAGACCCGCGGATGCTTGAGGGCGCCCGTCACACTCAGGTCCACCCACTCCCAGACCGTCCCGAGCTGCGTCGCGGCGGAGCCGGAAACGCGGGAGGACGCCCCGCGGAACTCCGCCCCGAGCTGGCCAGTCGGCGCCATCACCTGCACCTGAGCGTTGCCCTGGACCGGGCCCGCGGCGAGCAACGCCACCGCCGTGACGATCCGGAAGCCCGAGCCCACGGCCTTCACGGCTCCGCGTCTCCTCCTGATCCGGTGCCGGCCGCATGACACCGATCGCATTCGGTGAGCCCGAAGGCGGCTCGGCTATCGTGACAGATCCCGCAGGCCTCGCCATTCTGCATCACCGCCATCGTCAACGGCGTGGACCCCAGCCGCATGCCAAACGTCTCCGGGTGACACGCCGTGCACGTGTAGCGGATGCGGTGGACCCAGTGCGGGAACCGGGCAGGGGGGTACGCGGGTGCGGCGACGGTGCTGTCCCGGAGGAGGACCATGTCCTCGCCAAGCGACGCCTCCATGCCGGACGGCGGCGGCATCTGGGGATGACACCGAACGCAGTTGGTGGCAGCGAACGCCACGGAACCATGGCACTGCCCACAGGCCTCACCCCGATTGATGGCCTCCATGCTCGTGGACTTGTGAAGGAATCGGAACACCGCCGGGTGGCACCCCTGACAGTCCAACCACTTCACGTGCGACGAGTGCGGAAAGAGGGCGTCGAACATCCGGTCAGGTCCCTCGAGATAGAAGTCGAGGGCGAAGCCGTCCATAGCCGGCGGAACCCGGCGACCAGGCAAACCGCGTCGCGGCTTCACGACGCCGCTGCGCACCGCCTTGACCCAATCGACGTTTCCGGCGGGATCTCGTGGCAGAAGCGCGAGCACCGAATCCCGGTCGAGTGTCCGCTCTGCCGGAGAGCGTACCGTGTCCTGCGCTGCCGTGAGCGCGGCTTGGCCGAACGGCATCGCGGCGGTCCGGGGCCGCGGCTCCTGCGTCTCGGTTTGCGGTGGCAGATCGAGAACCACAGAGGCGGCACTGCGGCAGGCCACCGCCAGCACGACGATCCCGGCAGCGGCGACGCCCATGAGCGGCTTACGGTATCCCACGCGTTGCCTCCTTCGGCTCGACGAATCCGTAGACGGTCACCTTGTCCGGGCCAAACTGATTGCTCACCAGCACGAGGTGCTTCAGGCTGAACCGTGCATCCACGAACTGCTGGAAGTACTCCAGGTTGTCGTAGTCCACCACGACCTTGACGGGGAGATACAGATACCCCGGCCCCTCGTATGGGCCGCCGAAGTATGTGAGCAGGTTGCCCTCGACATCGAACACCTGCACGTTTTCGAACGCCGCGTCCACGGCATAGAGTCGGCCCTCGCGGTCCACGGCAATGCCCTTGGGCCGCGCGAACTGGCCGGGACCTCGACCGAGCGTTCCGACCGAGTGGAGAAAGGTGCCTTCCAGATCGAAGACCTTCACCGTGAACAGCAGCCCGTCGCTCACGTAGAGCCTGCCGTCTCGCACGGCGAGGTGGGTGGGCTGGCGCAGGTACGCCGGCGCCCCCGGCTCAGCGCGGGGCAACTCCCACCGGAGCGCGTAGGTCCGTCGGTCGTACGCGCGGACACTCGCGGTCCCAATGTCGCTGACCCAGATCCGGTCCCCCTCGATGAACACGTCCGCCGGTTTCGCATAAGGGCCCTCACCGAAGGCCGCCACATAAGTCAAGGTGGAGTCGAACACCACCACCTGGCCCCGTTGTACGTCGGCCACGAACAGCCGACCATCCAGCGGGTCGACGAAGCACCCGGACGGCGTACCCAGCCATCCTTCGCCACGAGGTTGGAAGGGTGTGAATGACTGCGTCCGAAG